>PWMZ01000043.1 GCA_003559065.1 Candidatus Nealsoniibacteriota bacterium | reverse complement strand
ATTAATTTACTTTTTAGACCTTTATAGCAAGTAAAATTACTTACTGTATCCTTTATACCAAAAGAATGTTGTTTATGTCAAATGAAAAACCTCACTGCTTAAAACAGTGAGGTTTGTTTGGTTTTGTTTTCCTCTTCTCTTCTTCTTTCTTGGTCGAAGAAGATAGCTACCGCTCTTCGAGCGGTGGCATCGTAAATGTCTCGGGGAATCCAATCGCTTTCTATTGAATGGCCTTCATAAATAAAGCCCCCTCTGACTATTCCTCCATCTTCTTTTTTCCAAAAGTCGATGGTATAGCCATGACACCTTATTGTCACTACTCTTTCCTTCACTTCAACTACTTCGGTTTTCAAGATTTTCTTCTCCGAGTAAAGTTTGTTAAACAACTAATTCTATTATACCAAATAATATATTTTTGTAAAGGATTGATATTTCTTTTAAAAAAAGTTAGAATGTGAAAATGAAAACTATTAACGAAAATATAGTTAAAATCTTTTATCAAATTGAAGAGTTATTAGAAATAAAGGGAGAACCCTTTAAACCTAAAGCCTATAAAAAAGCGGCTCATTCGATTAAAAATTTAAATAATGACTTAAAAGAAATTTATCAAGAAAAAGGATTGAAAGGGTTGCAAGAAATTTCCGGGGTTGGCAAAAGAACTGCCTTGAAAATTGAAGAATATTTAAAAACAAGGAGAATAAAATACTTTGAAGAGTTAAAAAAAGAAATGGCTATTCGCCAAATAGTCACCTACTATTTTAAATCCAAAGGAGTTAGTTTAAAAGAGTTAAAACAAAGCGCCAAAAAAAGAAAGATTATTTATTCTCGCTATACCCGACCAGCTAAACAATTATTAGAACTGGCAGGGTCGGTAGAAAAAGCTAAAAAAGCTATTGATAAAGTGGCTAAATGGGCTAATTCTAGAGAACTGGACTATACCATTGAAACAGTTTTTAAAAAGTGGTTAGAGTTAGACAAATTAAAGCCAAAAGAGGTGGTCAAAAAACCTTTTTTTAGAAACAGACCGATGGTTTGGAGCGAAAATTACAAAAAATGGTATGTTATTGGGCAAAATAACGAATGGTTAGAGTTTGCCGGGAAAGAAGAAGAAATAGAATGGAAAATAGTAAAATAATATGATTTCTTATTCTGAAATAGAAAAAGGATTAGAGATTATTTACCAAAAAAAACCCTGTAAAGTTTTAGAGGCCAATTTTATGTTTAAAGGCAGAGGGCAGTCTAATTTACAGGTAAAGTTAAAAAACCTAATAGATGGCTCGATTATTTCCACTACCTTTCGTCCTTCAGATAATTTTGAAGAAGCAGATATCTCTAAAAAAGAAATTAAGTTTATTTATTCTCATAAAGAAGATTATGTTTTTTGTTACAAAAACGATCCTTCCAACCGATTTACTTTGAAAAAAGAACAGCTAAAAGAAAAAGTTCAATTTTTAAAACCAGAAAACCTGGTAGAGGCTTTATTCTTTAAAGAAGAATTAATTAATATCTCTCTTCCTATCAAAATGCAATTTAAAGTTGAGCAAGCCCCTCCGGGAATTAAAGGAAATAGATCCGAGGCTGGAACTAAACAAGTTATTCTAGAGGGTGGTGCTAAAATAGATGTTCCTTTGTTTATAAAACAAGGAGACATTATTGAGGTTAATACTGAAAGCCAAGAATACGTGAAAAGAATACAAAAAAATTGACTCAATCGTTTTTTTATTATATAAATAGATAACGTTCTTTAACAAAAAATCAAATCTACAGGGGGTGTAATATGCTTTTAGGAATAATGTCAGATACTCATCATATTGATGAGAAAATAGTCGAGCTAGTTGTAAGGGAATTTCTCGAGAAAAAAGTGGATGCCATTATCCACTGTGGAGACATTGAACCTGAACACATTAACGGAGAATTGTTCGGGAATCTCCCCGTTGTTTGTGCTCTTAACCGAGAACAATGTAAACATTCTTTCTTGTTTGGTAAGAAATTGAGACCTAAATTTAAAGCTCCACAAAACTGGATATTTACAGTACCCGAAAAAAGAGTTTTAAATTTCTGGGGGGTGATAATATATGTTGGCCACAAAAGATCCTATGAGTTTCTTATAGGGTCTGAAGAAAAATTGATTCGCTTTTTGCAAAAAATCCGAGAAGTTCACGATGGCCTTCGCTGGGTTTTTTCAGGCCACACCCATCAGCAATTTTTTACTCAAGCTATTGGGATTAATAGAATGGTTAATCCTGGTGCTGTTAGTGGAGGATTTGATGGGCACGAGTATGCAATTGTTGATACTAAAACCGATCAAGTTACATTCAGCCGAGTTCTAAGAAGCGTTCCGGATGTTCCAAAGTTTTCCGTAGGAGTAATCTCAGATAGTGGAAAGATTTCCAAGAAAGATCCTCTTTTTTGGAAATTATTCGCCGAAGAAATGGAGAGAAGGGAAATAAAAAACATAATCCACTGTGGCGGAGTTAGTCTTGATGACATCGGGAAGCCAGAATTAAAGGATTTCTCTGTTTATTTTAATTTGGTGAATGACCAAAAACTAAAAAAAGAGACTCCTTCAAACTGGCACCTGATTATTCAAGACTCTCTGGTTCCAATAGGTGGATTCCACTTTTATATAAAGTGGGATTTGGGCCTCAAATTCATGGAAAAGTCTGAGGTTGAGATGAACAAGTATTGCTTAACCTTAAAAGCTAAACACCCGGAATTGGACTTTGTTCTTTCCGGACTCACTGAAAACGGTTTATTTGTAGAAGGTGAGCCCATTAAAATATTCAATCCAGGTGACGCGGAGAATGACCGAAATTTCGGTGTAATAACCCTGCCTCAGGGTGAAATCACCATAGGCAGTATTCCGTACAAAGGGGAAGTATAAAAACTTCCCCTATTTTATTTATAAAAAACCGGGTATTTTATTATACCCGGTCTATTGTCCAAAAACCTTTTAACTCCCCTACTAGTGCGGGGAAGGAAGCAAAACTTATTCGAGTTTTGCCATTTTTTTTGGCGACAATTGAAAGTTGTACATTACTTCCAATCATCTTAATCCTCATAATTTCAACTTTGAAAAAATCAATTACTTTTTCTTCTTTGTTAAACCTCTTTTTTCTTTCCGTTATAATGTCTTTTACTAAAAAAGAAGTTCTCGGACCAATCGTTTCAATGAAATCAGAGCCCCCTTTTTTAGGATAACAAATAATTTCATTGGCTCCTTTTTTAAGCCAGACTACCTTAAGGGTTAAGTCTCCATCTAACGTAAAAAAGATTTCTACATCCCTTTTTAACTCCACACTACTGATTTTACAATCTTCTCCTAAGACATCTGTAAGATTCATGATTCCTCCTTTGTTAAAGTACCATTGAAGCGCCGAATGCTTTCCTCGGGTAGCTTTTGGTCAAAAGATACCTTCAATTCAGTCCCACAAAAACATTTTTTCTTCTGCTCGCCCTTAATGTATTCATTCACGTAAAGCGAGCGACCACAAGTACACCGAATTTCAATCATAGTCATTTTCCCTTCCTCCTTTCAAAAAAGATTTGTTTGTACTATTTCTATAATATATTAAAAAATATATTTGTCAAATAATTT
>PWMZ01000015.1 GCA_003559065.1 Candidatus Nealsoniibacteriota bacterium | reverse complement strand
CCTGAGGACACTATGAAGGATATTCATGATGATGATAAATCAAAAAGCCAACAGGAATGGTCTGATCATTTGAAAAAAAGTACTAAAAAGTTTAAAAAGGGTAGAAAGAAGTAGCGAAATTAAAATCCATAGTTCAAATCCTAAACCTCATTGTTCTATTGTTCCATTGTTAATTTTTTTGAAGTGCTTATCAGTTGCTTGATTAGAAAATCAACAATGAAACAATGGAACAATGAAACAATTTTTTGAGTTTTTCTGCTTTATGCAGCTTAGGATTTATTGAAACACAAATCCTGCCGGAACAACACCAGCGTCAAAGCTTTCAATTTTATTTCCCTGGGAAGAAAACTGCATTATTTTGCCTCTTTGGTTAAAGTCAATGGCATCTGACACATATATATTGCCGGTTTCCGGACATACTCCAAGGCCGTAAAAATTTTCACCGGTATTTTCAATTAGCGGCTCTGTTGTTAGTTCCGGATTTGTGATATCCATGCTCCAAATCCCACCACCTATATAAAAAAGCTTTTCACTTGTTTTGTTTATTGTAAGTTTTGAGTAGGATATACCATCTTGTGGGAAAGAATATGTTTCATTAACCTCCCTCGTTTGCGAATTAATAGCAGTAATACCACCCGTTTCAACTTGCTCACCTGTTTCCCAATCCCATGTGCCTCCGCTAAGAACCCATATTGTGCCATTATTATCAGTTACCATAGAGTTTGGTTGAGAAAATACTTCAATATTATCAATGATCTCATGAGAGGAGGGGTCAATGACATATATATTGTTTGCATTTGGTGCTGATACAAAAACGTTGCCTTCAGCTTTGATCATAGATTCACTCCATCCACCCGGAAATTCTATTTCACTTTCAATTGAGTTGTTTGATAAATTAACTACCCAGATTTTTTCAGCAAACAAATCACTAACATATGCTGTTGTTTCATTTACCGGCAGAAAATAACGGGGTGAAGTGAAGCCGGTTATTGTAGTTATGAGTTCGATTGTTTCAGGGTGAATTACTTCAATAACTCCCGAATTATTTATTACCATGTAAGCTTTTTCATTAAAAATTTTCATTGATTGAAAGACATCGCCCAAAGGCCTGTTGTTAGCTTCATAAAAAACATTATTATTTATTTCCCCGGTTGTTTTGTCAATGTAACTAAGTGAGCTGTTTTCATTCAGAAAAGCTCCTTCATTTATTATAAATATACCGTCTACTTTTTCAGTTGGTGCATCAGGAGCAGCGTCTTCATCTTTTTCACACCCGGTAATAAAGATCAAAACAAATAATGCAAATACAATTGTTAATCCAGTTGTGTTTAATAAAAAGTGTTTCATAATTTTAGTTTTTTAGAATTAGTAAATAAAAGTAAATTTTATAAAAGTTTATAATGTTCAGCTAACAGCTCCAATTGTTCGGTATTTTTCTATCGCTCAATTGGCAACTCTAAATCTTAGGGTTTTCAGTTATTCAATGAGAATCAAATCTATTTATAGTCTATTCTCAGTCCTGCTTTAAAATATCTTAATGGCATTGGCCTTGACTGCATAATTTCATACTGTCTGTTCCAAATATTGTGTGCTGTAATAAAAAATGATGTTTTCATATTCGCGGTTTTTAAATAATATGCAATTTTGATATCAGCCAGCTGATAAGGTTCCAGCCATCTGCTGTTATCAGCCGTAGTGTATCTTTTGCCTGTTAGTTTATGATTATAGAAAAAGGTATAATCTCCTACTGATAATTTAGCATTTATGCCTGCTTGATGTTCGGGAATATAAGTCAGTTGTTTGCCAATTGATGCATCCGTTTCCCTGCCGGTTTTTTCATAAACAGACTTCGTCCACGAGTAAAACATTGTTGTTTTTACTGTGATATTTTCCATATTATATGACAATGTTTTGTTTGCTTCGGTGCCATAACTTCTAACTTCCAGAATATTTTCCGGCGACCATAAGCCGCTACTTCCGGGCACCCAGCTTATCCAGTTGGTCATTTTTCTGTGGTAAAAAGATACAGACAAGTGATTGAGACCAAAATATGTGTTTATATTTTCGGTTTCATCGTAAAGCTTCAGGTCAGATAGTTCGAAATTAATATCCTGTGACCAGCCGCTTTCCGGCATTAAGTCGGGATTGCCGCCAGGCGACCAGTACCTGTCGTTGAGTGTTGGCAGCCTGTAGTTTTTTGCTATGTTTGCATTTATTGCTATATTGCCATATGGTTTGTATGTGATGCCTATGCCCGGCGTTGGCTCAACGTCATATTCTTCAGCAAATTTTTGCCGCAGGTTTAATGATGTGATAAGGCTTTCTGTCTTATTCTGCCACCGCCAGGAAGCCATTAAGATATATCGATGTTCTGAAGGTTTTGAAAGGTAGTCATCCACATCTGCCTGAAGGTATTGATGTTTAAAGCCCAGGCTTATAATATTTTGTTTGATAGAGTAATTCCTGACTTCAGCTTCACTGCTTTGCATTTGCGACCGGCTTTTACTGTTTGTAAACATATAGTCATTATAATGAATATAGTCGTCAAAGTAACCGGTTTTTACATCAACCCTGGTATTGTCAAACAGGCCTTGCCACTTTGCTGCCACTCTTAAAAAATCATCCTTTTGCTCTGCTTGAGCCTCATTCTGAAACAGGGTAGGCGGTATGTTTCTATGGTATTGCTGAAACCATGCTTTTACACTGAATATATTTTTGTTGTTAGGCTTAAAATATGTTTCCTGCAATATTCCCCATCCTTCCAGGTTTGCATGTTTTTGTTTCTCGACTGGGTTGTCAGGCAGTCTGGTGTTTATGTATCTGTATTCATTTTTCGCATTATGATGAAACAGGCGCAGAGATGTTGCAAAAATCCCATCACTCCATTTTGTCATTATACTGTTATGATAATCACCAATTGTAGAAGCCGAGCCGTGATAACTTGCTTGTTGGCCAGAACTAAAATCCGGTTTATTATTCATTAATACAGCACCGCCAACAGCTCCGGTTCCCCAAATGGCACTGCCTCCGCCATATTGTATTTGAATCTCATCGGTAAATGCAACCGGTATCAGTGAAAGATCGTTTTGAGCATGCATAGGGCTTTGAAGGTTAAATCCATTCCATACAAAAGCTGTATGTGATGACGAACCGCCACGAAGCGAAGTAGTAGACAATACTCCTGGGCCATAACTCTTTATAGAAACAGGACTGTAGGTGCCCAAAACTGTTGCAAAATCCGAATCAAAGCTGCTGTTTAAAATGTTGTGATCAATAGATTGACGTTTTACGGAGCCTGAAAAAATCTGGTGCTTTTCTGGCCTGATTTCAACACTTTCAAGCATGACAACAGTGTCATTGTTTTTATATAAATCAGTATCCGGTGATGAATATCCGAATAATGATGCAGCGACAATCATTAACCACATACGAATAGTTTAAATACAATTATTATAATTGTTAAATTGTATTTGCAGACAGACGGGGTATGGATTATATTAATGAAACTACCATCCTTGCTTTTATCCCGAAAGCTACAAATATGTTTTGTAAAATGGCAGGTCTTCTGACTTACTCCTTGTTTGTCGCCTTCCCGTCAGCTATATTATTGACAGTGGCAAGAGGTTGACAAACAAACTTAATGAGAGCTTACAGCAGCGGGAACTGTTGCCGATTCTCACGGCATTCCCTTTTAATCCAGCACTCCGGGATGGAGTTACGGAACCATTGCAAATGCAAATGTATAAAAAATATTTGTTTGAGTGATTTTTTTTTTAAAATAAGAGAGCTTTAATTGAAAACCAGCCAATAAGTGTAGATATTATTAATTTGAGTACAACTCCAAACATTAGCCCTAAGAAGCTGCCTATTGCGGATCTTATAGCAACATCTGATGGTTGTTTGTTTATTATTTCAGCCAGAAATGCACCCAATAGGGGGCCTATAACAATACCAAAAGGAGGGAAGAAGATTATACCAATTAACAAACCTATTGATGCTCCAACTACTCCATGTCTGCTACCACCTGAAGTTCTGGTTCCAATTATAGGCAGGATATAATCAACAAGTGTTATTATCAATGCTATTATGCCAAGGTATATGAGTGTGTTTGGATGAAAAGAAACTTTATCAGAGAGATGAATTATTATCATTCCGGCATAGCTCAGCGGAGGCCCGGGTAGTACCGGAATAAATGCACCTATTATGCCGATTAGTATGAGAAGAAAACCCAGGGAGATCAAAAGTACGTCTAACATGTGTGGCTTTATGTTTTATGTTATGAACAATTGTTGACTTTTATCAAGCTAACAGGCTCTTAAACCCTGTTATAGGGTTTTTATTACCTTACCAACAGCTTCTCTGAAAAAATATTACGGTTGCCGTAAAGCCGGATTATGTAAATACCGCTTTCAAGCTGGGAAATGTCGATTTGTTTTTTCATTGAATGTGGTTTTTCCTGCATAATGATTTGCCCGTTTAATGAAATTATCTGCAATTCCCATATTTTTTCCTGAGCTGAGAAATAGAAATGCTCACTAGCAGGTACAGGAAATACAGATATTTCAAAATCATGACTTATATTAGTTGCGGCAACAGTTGTGTCACCCCAGATTTTTTCAACAAAATCAGGATGGTCAACAAAAGGGTTTCGGTTTCCCTGTATTTGGTATACAGCATTGTTTCTTATGATCTCCTTTTGACTGACAGGGTCGTTTTCATGCCATTCCATTAGCATATTGATTACCCATGATTTGTATCCGGGATACTTGTTATGATCAAACATGTTGTTTCCCTGTTCGCTGTATGTCCAGTTTTCGATAAGGTTTTCATATCGTGTTATCATGTAGAAGAATGCTCTTGCGAGGTCACCTTTATAATCATCTATTGGTTCAAATACAGTTCCTGTGAAACTGCCGGCAACATTAGTGCCTAATTTACCGCCATTCGTGGAAGTCCATGAAGGGCTATCTACCATTCCAAAAGGGAAGTTATCTCTTACTGCATTTACATGCTTATCAACCGGAAAAATATGATGCAGATCAGTATTCATAGGGTCTACAGCTCCACCGAACCAGGATCGTGGCATGCTATGTTCCCGGTTATAAACATCACCCTCCTGATTGCCCCCGGTTCCTGTATCCTGATCTTCAAAGAATGTATATATATATGGTGGCACATCGCATGGAGTGTCCGAATACATATCCCATACTTTACCGCCAAAGGTGGCATCAGTATTTTCAAAATGACTCCATAAGCTGGCGTATGTTTGAACGTTGTGGTTTGTTATAATTTCATAGAGCTGTGTCTTAAGCCTGCTGCCACTTGCTGTGGCAGTACTGTAATACCCATCAGGAACAGAGTTTTCTATACCCGTGCCGCTTAAACTTACAGTCCTGGTTTCTACACTACCGGATTGATGTTTTATTATACCCGTTTTTTCTCCCGTATGTTCAGGGTAAAAACGTACAAAAATCCGGGTTTCCGGGAAAATACCTTCTTCTGTCGGTAGTGTTATTGAAGACTCAAACCCATCGTAACAATTTATTGAAATACGAAAAGGGCTGTCAACTGTTATTTCAACCTCTTCGCTTAAACCTTCTCCACTGACCTGGTAGAATTGAACATCGGAATAATTCCCCTTATAAACTTCCCTGAAGTCATAAAGGCTTGTAGCAGAAGCTTCAATAGAACCATTTTTTTGTTCAGCATCGTTGTTTGTTATTGCAGGAAGAATAGCAGGCAATAAAAATATGATTAAAGTAATTACAGCGATTTTATTCATATTATTTAGTTTAAATCAAAGAGCAAAAGTATGCAAAATTTTGCATAAAAAAAGCGGGGTTCCAACCCCGCTTTTTTTGTTTGTCTCGTATGTACATTATTGTTTTATCAGTTTTTTGCTGATTTGACTTCCGTCATTCATGATCATTCTGATAAAATAAATTCCTGTTTTGTAACCAGAAGTGTTAATAGTGATTTCATTACCATCAACTTTCAGGGTTTCTTTAATTTGTCCCATACTGTTTATGATAACAATATGTTTTACATTTTCTGTGTTTTTCAAATACAGGTTGTTTGAGAATGGGTTAGGATAAGCTGTTAATGCCATATCTTCAATGTTATCAATCTGAGTGTCATCATCGTCTTTCAAATCTTCGGAGCTGCGGGCTGTAAGCTGAAACACTTCCCCATGTTGCGTAACCAAAGCAATGAGGTTAATTGTTTCGGTTGGGATGCTTTCACCAATATAATCAACATCGTAGAAGTTTGTTCGGAAGACACCTGTTCCCGAGGGGTCGGAAATATCATATACTGTACCTACATCAAATGTGCCTGTTGATTGAAAATCAACATTGTTGATCAACAGTAGCTTTGCCTGGTCATCAGCAGTAATTGCGTCAAGTGTTTTTTCTTCGGGTTCAATGGTGTTTCCTGTAGAGTTAGGCTCACCCGGATCTTCCACAGGAACAAATTGTAGCATACCTGCATATTCGTCAAGTGTTCCTTTAAGGTTTTTAATGCCGTCACCAATTTGATAGTCTTCAGAAATAACACCATCACCAGGATCATCAATCATTATTGCTCCCGTTTCATCCTGTATATACTTTTGATTACGATAGCTTTGAGTGAAAGAAACTATAGCTTCTCCTGTCAATATATACGTTTCACCAACAGTACCACTTCTCAGTTCGGCTATATTTTCTACCGTTGAAGCATCATCCTCATCAGGTTCTTTAATCATAATGTCGTTAATTTCCCAACGACCAAGGTTATCCGAATCTGACTCGTATTGAAATGCGATATATATAGTGCCGTCATAATCACTAAGATCAATGTTCCCTGAATTTGTCCATGAACCAAACCCGCTACCGGTATGAGTATCAAATTGTGCGTCGAGGGTAGTCCATGTTGCAGATGTAGGATTGCCTGAACCTGAATAGTCTGTAGATATATTTACTGATAGCGCGTCTCCTGTGCGGTGGGCAGCTTTGCTGTCAAACGTTAATACTATTTCATCAGAGTTTTTGCTGCTTAAGTCAACAGGGGGCGAAATGTACCATGAATGCGGAAGAGCCGGGTCACTTTGATACTCAGTTATCATTGCAAATTTAATACCTCCGAATTCGGCAATTCCCCAGGAATTTGCACCATCTTTAAAATCATACACAGCCCAGCCACCTGAGAGAAGGTCTCCATCCTCGAAGTCCTTATGAAGGTACATTGTTTCGAAAGTATATTGGTTATGTGCCACTTCACTATCATCCAGGCCTTCTTTTTCTCCATATGAATAAACATCTGCTACGGTAAGAGTAGGAGATATTGTTAATGGCTCTGAAAAAACCACCCATGGGCCTTGGTCACTTTCCATGCTGTAATATAATGTTGCATCCTGGGTAATAGTTGAAATATTAACAGAAATATCATTATAGTATAGGCCGGATGCAGGAGTAATGGTTGGGGTAGCAACCTGTGTAGCTATTCCAAGAGCTACGAATTGTCCAATATTTATTCTTCCATCATTAGAGCCACCGCCACCATCAATTTCAACTATTAATTCTTCTGCATCAAAGTTTTGATTTTTGGTATTGAAATAATAAACAAACTCTTGATAGGTTTGATATGCGTCAAACCAGTCTTTGTTAATAACAGCTATAGTTGTCCAGTTGTTTCCACCATCAGTGCTAAGGTTGATGTTTCTTTGCTCACCGTCGCCAATCATCCAGTCTCTCAACTGCATTATAAATCCTTCCATATTTGATACTGCTTCAAGGTTTTTTACAGTAAATACACCCCTGTCTCTGAATGAATACGGTGACCCACTATAACTTTCATCTGCAGTGCCACGAACTGCTTCAGTGCTGTGAAAACGCCAACCTCCATGCTCGTATAACTTTTCATTGTAGCCAGTCATTGTGCCACCACTCCAGCTTTGCTCATGTTCAAATTTGGTTGTATAAATATTTTGCCCCATACTACTATGGCTAAGCAGTATCATTATTAACAATAATGATGGGAAAATAAGTTTTGATTTTTTTCTCATAATTAAAAATGTTTTATTTTTTAATATCTAAATATTCAAATAAATAAAGGTTTATCATTGGTAGTTTGTTATATTTAAACTAATGAAATAAAAGGCAAAATTACTTATTTATTATCAATTTTTCTGAAATAATGCCATCCTGTGTCGTAACTTCAATGAAATATATGCCTCCGGTTAAGCCATCGGTAGCTATAGTGTAGAACTTGTCTTGAATTTCATGGTTTAACACTACCTGTCCTTGCAGGTTTATTATTCTAACCTGATTCATCAAATATTCCGATGAAATATTAATATGGCTTTTTGCCGGATTTGGGTATATTTTTATTGTGGTTTTAAGTGTTTCGGTTATTCCTGTAGCGACCCAGGTGTCGTTTACAACTTGATCGTCATCAACATCAATGCTTCGGTTATCGCCACCCTCCGGGTTATCAAGCCCGGCATTGATATAATATTTGTATTCATATGTTCCCTCTTCAAGTTGGAAGGTTATGGTGTATATCAATGATTTGTTATTTAAGGGTTCAAGAAGCTGTGTCTCAGGGTCTGTTCCGGGGATAGCCCAGTCGTTCATAGTACCTCTGATAAATACCTGATCGTTGTTGGGGTCAAATCCGGGTGCTTCGCTCATATCCAGGTTGAAAGTGACCTGATATCTGGTAGATACAGTAACTTCAACTTCAGCCTTGATATTTAATGGGTTTTCCATAGTTTCCTCGTCTATTTCTATTTCACCTGTTATGGTATATACCCCATCAGTGTTTCCGTCATAATCTTCCTCCTGCCATGATACCGTTAGCTCATCAGAGCTGCCATTATCAAAAAATACTGTAACTGTTCCCGGAAGGCCAAGGTCGTTGAAAGATGTGCCGGATTCTACTTCAACAGGGTCGGGGTTTTCAACGTCTATTACCACCAACTTGAATTCATCAGAAAACATACCCTCGATCAAAATATTGTCAATCTGTGATCTGCCGGTTGTAACTTCACCTTCGCCTGAGCTTCTGATGTTGGAAGTCATTATCCAGCGCAGAGATACTGATGGTTTGTTTTGCAGTATTTCAGGCAGGGGTGCTTTATCAACAACACCTTCTGTAAAGTTAGATGCAACGGTAATATCTGTATCGGGCACATCTTGCCAGTCTTGTGTTCCGAGCCTGTATTGTATTTTAAAGTCTCTTGGCCCGGCAGCCGTGCTGTATTGAGCACTGCTGACCACAAGGTCTTTGTAGCCTGTAGTGGAAAATTCCACCTGCCAGTATTTAGTGTCTTGCCCGTCGGCCCAGGATACTGTTCCTACAGAGTAATCTGTTACTCCGTCGTGAAATGTATATGAGCCCTCAAAGTCATCTTCCCTTGAAATAAGGTTGCCTGTGTTTTCGTCAACACCCAGATTTGCTTCGCGGTTGTCTTCAACGGGGAACGTCCATCCTGCAACTACGTCGGGCTCTGTGACTACAACATCAATTTCGGCTTTAAGATTATCAGGGTTGTTGATGCCGGTTTCCAGCACCAGGTCACCCTGGATATTGTACGTGTCCGGTACTTCAGGGTCATAATCGCCTGGCATCCAGTTTATATCCAGCAGGGTTGTAGAGTCGTCAGAGAGGGTTACTTGCGCCTGCTCCGGCAAATCAAGGTTTTCAAAATCAACGCCGGGGTACACCATTACGGGGTCAAACTCCTGCACCTGCGTGATGTTTAGGATCTCTTCCATTACGACTACAGTGATCTCTGCTTTGATCTCATCTGGGTTATCCATATTTCCCTCCAGTTGAAGATTACCTTCAATAGTTTGTTCACCCAGCAGGTTGGGGTCGTAGTTGCCTTCAAGCCATTCAACACCCAATATTTCACTGCCGAGGTCTTCGAAATGTACTGTCACGGTTTCGGGCAGATTAAGATCATTGAAAGCTGTTCCCTGCTCAACAGATATTGATGCTGGCTCTTCAACGCCGGAAACAATGCGTATAAAGTCGCTGTCATATAAGCCCTTTATAAAAATATTGTCTATTCGTGAGGTTCCTCCACTAGCTACAGTTCCATCAGTAACGCTAATGTTGGAAGTCATTATCCAGCGCAGAGAAACACTCGCTTTGTTTTGCATTTCTGCGGGAAGCGGCAATTCTTCCAGCACTCCCGAGGTAAAATTATCATTGGCAACGGTTACCTGGCTGTTGACAACATCAACCCACTCCTGGTCGCCTATGCGGTATTGAACTTTAAAGTCACGAGGGCCGGTATTTGAACTTTGTTGTGCACTGCTTAAGTTTAATTCTTTATAATTAAGGGTAGAAAACTCAACAGTCCAGTATTTTGAGCCTTCTCCATCATCCCATCCTGAAGTCGAAATACTTTGGCCTGAAACACCGCCAGGGAAAGAATAACTTCCTGTGAAACCTTCTTCGCGGCTAATTGGTTTATCAACATTTTCTTCAATTCCCAGGTTTGCTCCGAACATTTCGGCTTCAGGGAAAGTCCATCCGACAATGGTGATTTCTGTGTCTTCTGCCAGTACGGTAACATTAATATTTGCTGTATGCTCATCCGGGTTAGTAATTCCTTCGATAAGCTGCAGCTCACCTTCAATATTATATGTGTCAGGGGTTTCAGGATCGTAGTTTCCTTCCTGCCATATCACATCCAGAACTTCGGTGTCATCATTTTCGAGTGTAACGGTGACGGTTTCGGGAAGTGAAAGATTATTGAAAGTTGTTCCGTAGGGCACTTCAATAGCATCAATATCTTCAACGGCAACAATCTTATATTCCGGGATAATTTCCTCAACAACGTCAATTTCAATTTCTGCCTGTTTTCCATCCGGATTTTCAATGCCTTCTGTTAAAATAATATCCGCATAAACTGTAACTATGCCAAGCTGTTCGGGGTCATAATCCCCAACGAGCCAGTTTACCTCCAGTTCAATAGTGGAGTCATCATCAAGTGTAACGGCTGCATGTTCCGGCAAATCAATTTCTTCAAACGGGGTGTTTATTTCAACTTCAATGGGGGCGAATTCTTGTACGAATGTTATGTGGTTTGTCAGGTCTTCAGAATAATCTCCTTTAATAATAATCTTATCCATTGCAGATGTTCCTCCACTGCTAATATTATCTCCGGTTACAGAAGTATTTGAAGTTGTTACCCATCGTATAAAAACAGATGGTTTATTGTTGCACACATCTGGCAAGGCTATGTCGGAAAGTACACCTGTTGTGTAATTGTTTTCAACCGAAACTACTGCTTCTATAACATCAGTCCAATCCCCTGTATTCCCAATTCGATATTGAGCTTTAAAGTCGGCTGGCCCTGTATTTGAGCTTCTCTGAACGCTGGAAAGATTTAGATTTTCGTGTTTTGATGTTGTAAACTCTACAACCCAGTATTTGTTGTATGTTTCATTATGCCATGATGAAGTGCTTATTGCTCTTCCTCCATCAGCACTGTTAATATAACTATATGTGCCGTCAAATTCATCTTCCCGTAAAGTGATGTTGCCTATATTTGCGTCAATGCCCTCACTGGCATAAGGAGTATCATCATTATAATTCCATTTTGCAATGATACTAGCTTCAATTTCTTCCAGCACGGTAACGTCAATATTTGCTTTGACTTCATCCGGGTTAGTAACTCCTTCAATAAGTTGCAGTTCACCTTCAAGTGTGTATGTGCCTGGGGTTTCAGGATCGTAGTTTCCTTCCTGCCATATCACATCCAGAACTTCGGTGTCATCATTTTCGAGTGTAACAGTGGCGGTTTCGGGTAAAGGTAATTCTTCAAAAGAAGTGCCAAAATCAACAGTGATAGCATCCAGTGGTTGTACTGATACGATTTTTAAAACTTCAATTTCTTCAACAACAGTAATTTCAATTCGAGCGGTTAGCTCATCGGTATTTGTTATTGCACCTACAACAATTATATCACCTGTTAAGGTATAAGTATCTTCTGTATTACCGTCATAATCTCCCTGTGCCCATTCAACCTCAAGTTCAACTACCGTTTCGTTGGCATCATCAAGCGTAACGCTAACTTGTTCCGGGAGAGTAAGCTCTTCAAATGTGGTGCCAAGGTCAACTTCAAAACCATCAAAGTCTTGAACTGATTGAATGTTGCCTTCGGGGATTTCATATTCGGCTGAAACTATATCGCTGTCAATCATTCCATCTTTTGTGGCTTGAGACCAAACGGTTGTAGTGGCAGTTATTTCCAACTCTTCAGTATATTCTGTCCATGGGTCTTCTTCATCATATTTGTAAAAAATCGTAGCACCATCTGTTTCCGTTGTAATTTCCAGGAAAAATGGTTCAAGAAATGTTCCCCCGGATGGATCAAACTCAGGATTGGCAACTTTTTCGTCTTCGGATACTGAAATGCTTACATCTGTAATCCCTATCTGGCGGCGTGTGCCTACAGTTTCATCGCTAGTGGTAAACCATTCGATAACTATGTTGCTTCCATCTTCTATATTTAAGCCTGTTACTAAATGGCTTTTTAACTCATTTTCACCTGATGCTGTTGAATATTCCAGTTCTGGAATTTCTGTTTCGTTAACAGAGACAACCCATTTTGGAGTGCCATCTACATCCCTTGCTACTTTACCAAGGTATGAAATATCAAGGTTTTCAATTATACCACCTGTAGAATTTATTAGAGTTAGTGTTGCTTTAAAAGAGCTGTTAATTCCTGAAGCTGTTAGCTGAAATCCTAAAGCACCGTTTCCTCTCAATCCTCCGGCAGTGCCTGAGCCAAAATCGCCTTGATAAGAGTAACTGTCATCTGGCTTCCAGCCGGCAGGAAAAGTTTCGGCGCTTATAAAGCTGCTAAAATCGTCCTGGTATCCTTCAAAGGTTAACTCAGGATCAAAGGGTGTTACGGTTCCTTGTATGCTAACACTTGTTGATGAATTACCGCCTGAAACAGAAATCTCTTCTTCGTAATCACCTGTATTGAGGCCTTCAATTAGTCTGATATATACAGGGATGTCAACAATTTCACCGGCAGTATAGCTAAGTGTTGCGGTTAAATTGAAGTTGACATCATCAACTGAAACTTCAAAATTCTCCGTTGCTTCAATAGTAATATCTCCTGATTCAGGCTCTAAATTGAAACCTGAAAGATCAAAATATTTTGATGCTGACGGGCCATTACCTTCCTGGTATGTGAAGTTTTCGAGGTATAAGGGGTATGTGGTTAACAGAGGATCATCAGTTGTATATGTTGTCCATTCTATGTTGTCAACAGCTATCTGCCTGGTTCCGCTAACACGTAGTTCTACCAATACATTCCCGGGGATGTTAACTACAACAGATTCATTATAAATCACATCCATAGCTGCCAGGGCAAACTCTGCTTTTTCAATTCCGTTAATAAAAACTTTAACAGAACGGTCTTCTTGATTACCACCTGTAAAATAAGACCTCCAGTTAAAGGATAACTCCCCAACTCCGCCGGTTAATGTAGCTTTTACATAACCGGGATAACCGTCGTTGGCATCACTGCCAAAGCCACAAGTTATGCCAGTGATAGCGTACTCACTGGTTTCGCTTATCAACCTTGTGCCTCGGTGATACCAGGTAACCCCATTTTCACCTTCAAAAGAAGTTTCATTTGCTGTGTAAGAGGCTCCTGAAGCATTAAGGTTATCGAAAGTTTCATGGCCTTGCCCCCGGGCCTGTAGAATTATTAAAAGAAATAAAACAAATGTTGCTAATGTTTTTGTAAGTATAGTTGCTTTCATAGCGGGATATTTTTTTATTAGAAAATAATTTACAATTAAAAATTAGGCTGTTGACTTGGTAAGATTACGTTAAGGTTTTTTTATTCAACAAAGCTAAGAATAAACTTCATAAAATACTTAAACTAAAAGCTAAAAAATTGTAATATTTTCTAAAAATACATATATCAGCCGT
>PWMZ01000070.1 GCA_003559065.1 Candidatus Nealsoniibacteriota bacterium | reverse complement strand
AGGAATGGGTCCTGCCGTTAGACGACCCGGCAAAGCTCTCCATATATTTTTTCAAGCTTTTCTTCTTTTTTCTCTATTTCTTCCAATAATTTCTTTTGGACTTTTGATCTTTCTAAATTATGGTCTTTCCTTTTAGGGTTTATGGCAAAATAGCGATCACCGTTCAAATAATCAGTTAAAAACCTCATTCCCAAATTACAAGTTATCAACCTTACCGAATAAGGTAAAGTCTCGATTTCTTCTTTAGTAAGGAAATCTTTGCCTATTGATAAATAACCTTTCAATATTTCTCGATAAAGATTCTCGGAAAAATTAACCTTTGAAAGATCTTTTTCATCTTCTTTCGCAGTACAAGCCGATGACCTTAAAAGATCTCCGACATCATTAATAACAAAGTCAGGCATAACAACATCCAAATCAATAACTGCTTTTGCTTTTCTATCGGTAGAAAAAATAACGTTATTTATTTTAGTATCGTTATGAACTACTCTTTTGGGCAGTTTTTCAGCTATTTTTTCGTAATCTTGCCTTATTTCTCTCTTTCTAAGAAAAAAATCTATTTCTTTATGACACTTTTTAGCTCTTTTTTTAACATCTTTTTTCAAGGCTTCTAAAAACTCATCATACCTTGTAAAAGGACATTGAAAGTTAGGAATAACAATATTTAATTTTGAAAGAGGAATATTCCTGGTTCTTTTTTGAAATTTGCCGAAAATCTTTCCCGCTTCAAAGGCCAGCTCCCTTCCTTTTTTACTGTCTTTTATTGAGTTATAGGTTTTCCCTTCAATAAAATGATAAAGTCGCCAATACTCCCCTTTCTCGCTTTTGAAAAAAGGTTTCCCCTTTTTAGAATTAACAAGAGTTAAACCCTTCTCTTTTGAAGCTTCAGTAACTTTTTTAATATTATCAATTAGTTTTTCTGGTTCTTTGAAAATCTGATCATTTATTTTTTGCAAAATATATTTTTTTTTACCGGTTAAGCAATAAGTAACATTAATATTTCCTTTTTTAATTAAAGAAAAATTATAATTACTTTTAGCAATATTAAAATTAGAGGCAATTTCTTTTATTCTTGATCTCATAAAATCAAACGTTTAAATATTTGCTGATAGCGACAATACTGGAAAAAACCCCCAAACCTATCCCTATTCCAAATTGAAGCAAAACTAAAGACCAAAAATTATTAACAAAAAGATTAAAAATTGAAATTTCCGGTATGAAAAACTGAACCCTGGTATCAAACCCATAGGTTAAGAGAAAGGTTAACAAAAGAGAAACAATTGCGGAAATACCACCAACTATTACTCCTTGGACTAAAAAGGGCCCCCTGATGAACCAATTAGAAGCTCCCACCAACTTCATTACTTTTATTTCTTTCATTAAAGAGTAAATTCCCATTTTAATAGTGTTAAAGCCAACCAAAAACCCTATTAAACCTAAGATTATAATAAAGATTAAAAAGGTTTTTCTGACATTTTCACTTAAAGCAGCAACCGTTTCTATAACCAACCTTCTTTCATAAAAATCAATATCATCAATCAAAGTAGCAAAAGGAGAGGCCTTTAAAAACTCGGCTATTTCTTCGTATTTATCTATTTCTTGAGCCTTAATATTCAAAGAATGAACAAAGGGATTATACCCTATCTCTTTTAAAGATTCTATTATAACGGGGTTGTCTTTGTGTCTTTCTTCAAATCGTTCTAAGGCTTTTTCTTTAGAGGTATATTCTATTTCTTTTACGTCGGGGTTTTTCTTAATCTCTTCTTTAATACTTAAAACATCTTCTTCTCCAACATATTCTTGAAAATAAACGGAAATATCTATCCTTTCTTCAAAGCTTTCGATCAAGGTTTCCGAACCCGGCCTTAAAAGAAAAACAAAGCTTAAAAGCAAAAGAACTAAAATCATAATAAAAACAGTAGCTAAAGACAAACCAATATTCCTAGAAAATGATTTATAACCAGCATTGATAACTCTTTTTAATGGATTAAACATAAAATTATAATATAAACCTACCTCTTTGTTCGTCTCTTATGACCTTTCCTTCTTGTAAGGTAATTACTCTTTTTTTCAAAATATTAATTAATTGTTTATCATGAGTGGCTAAAACGACGGTTGTCCCCATTTCATATATTTTAACTAAAAGCTTAATTATTTCAAACATATTGTAAGGATCTAGATTCCCAGTCGGCTCATCAGCTAAAATTACTTCGGGACGATGAATTAAAGCTCGAGCAATGGCTACTCTCTGTTTTTCTCCTCCGGAAAGTTCGTCGGGGAAATTATAGGCCCTATTTTCCAGACCAACAACCTCTAATACCTGAGAGACTTCCCAAGCAATTTCTTCGTCTTTTTTGCCCATTATTTCTAAGATATAGGCGATATTTTCATAAGTGGTTTTTTTAGGAAAAAGCCTATAATCTTGAAAAACCACCCCCATTTTTCTTCTTAAATGAGGAACTTGAAAACCCTTTAATTTAGAAATGTCTTTATTGTCAAAAAAAATCTTTCCTCTGGTTGGTTTTTCTTCGGCAATAATTAATTTTAAAAGAGTGGTTTTACCCGCGCCCGATTTTCCAACTAAAGAAACGAATTCTTTTCTACCAACGGTAAAAGAAACGTTGTCTAAAGCAATGGTCGAAGGACCACTTTTTTGTCGGGAAGGATATATTTTACTGACTTGATTTAAAGATATCATTGTAATTTAATTTCTTGTTTAATAAACTCGTCTAAATTTCCATTTAGAACCGCTTCTACATCTTTTAATTCTACTTCGGTTCTTAAGTCTTTAACTTGCTGGTAAGGATGTAAAACGTAGGATCTTATCTGGTTTCCCCAGCTGGCGGAAACGTTTTCTCCTTTAATTTTTTTTAACCTTGATTCTTGCTCTTCTTTTTGTTTTTGATAAAGTTTAGCATATAAAATATCCATTGCCTTTTCCCTGTTTCTTACTTGCGACCTTTCTGACTGAGCATTGACTACTATTCCGGTAGGTAAATGAGTAACTCTTATCGCTGTTTCTCTTTTGTTAACATTTTGACCTCCGGGCCCCGAGGCTTTCAGGGTATCCAATTTAATGTCTTCCGGTTTTATCTCAATGTCTTTTATGTCTTTCTCTTTTAACTTAGGTAGAACTTCCACCAGGGCGAAAGAAGTATGTCTTAACTTTTTAGCCGAAAAAGGAGAAATTCTTACCAATCTATGAACTCCGGTTTCTCTTTTTAAAGTCCCATAAGCGAGCTTTCCTTTTATTTCTAAAGTAACTGATTTTAAGCCCGCTCTCCCTTCCGGACCAACCCCCTCTCCGAATGACTGGTCTAGTTTTTCAACTTCAAAGTTTTTGTTTTCAGCGTACTTTTGAAACATTCTTAAGAGCATAGCCACCCAATCTTGAGCATCAACCCCTCCAGCTCCGGCAAAAATTTGTAAAATAGCGTCGTTTCTATCATATTTTCCCGACAAAAATACCTCCAACTCTTTTTCTTTTATCTTTTTTTCTAACTCACTCACTTTCTCTTCCAATTCTTTTTCTTTCAAAATTTCAAGGAATTCTTTTAAGTCTTGGGCTTCTATTTGTGATTTTTGAAAAAACTCAACTTCTTCTTCAATCTCGGCTATTTCTTGCATTATCTGAGAAGCCATTTTTTGATTATCCCAAAAATCTTTTTTTAAAGATTTTTCTTTTAATTCTTTTAATTTTTTTTTCTTTTTTTCAAAGTCAAAGGCAGTCCATCAAATGATGGATCTTATTCTCAATGTTTTTTATTCTTTCTTCCATATATTTTTACAAGCCAGCAAAAGGATTTGAACCCTTGACCTACTCTTTACGAAAGAGTTGCTCTACCCCTGAGCTATGCTGGCTGGTGAATAACTCTTTGGGGAAAAGGAATAACAATTCCTTCTTTATCAAAAGCAATCTTAATTCTTTTTCTTAATTCTCCGGTAACTGCCCATTGGTGAATTGGCTTGGTTTTACCCAGTATTTTAATAATAATAGCTGAATCGGCAAAGTTATCAACCCTTAAAAATTGAGGGGGCTCTAAGATATATTCTTTCCACTGAGAATCCTCCGCTAGCTCTTTGCCTACTCCGTTAATTACTGAAATTACTTTTTCTAAATTAGAATTATAAGAAATACCTATATTAAGATTGACTCTTCCAAATTTTTTCGAATGATTATTTACTTGATGTATTTCTCCATGAGGAATATGATGGGCTCCCCCGTCCAAATCCCTAATGGTAGTCATTCTTAAAGTAATGTCTTCGACTATTCCGAAAGCATTCCCTATCTGGACGACATCACCCACTCGATATTGATTTTCGATAATAATGAAAAAACCGGAAACCAAATCTCTAATTAAATACTGTCCTCCAAAACCAAAAGCCAAACCGGCCACTCCGGCTCCAGCTAGAATGGGAGCGATAGCAAAACCCAGTTCTTGCATAATCATTATAATAACGAAAAGAATAATTAAAATTTTTAAAAATCCGGAAAAAATACGAACCAAAGTCTCTTCTCTTTTTTCTCTGGCTTCGCTGCATTCGTCATTAACAATTACTTTTTTAATTAATTTTTTAACAAAAACCCTAGCGAGTCTATGTAAAACAAGACCGGCTAAAATAATTAGTAATATTCTTAAACCATGGTTTAATAGCCAAGGAGTAATTCTTTCTAAATTTATAATATCCATCTGTTGTTTAAAATAACATATTGAGTTAAAAAATCAACAAGTATATCTTACCAAAAACTTCCGTAAAAATCCAATCGTCTTGTAAAAAAATAACATACACCAATAAAAAAAGGCCCCGGTAAAAGTTATTACAACTTCTCCGGGGCATGATATTAAAAACCGGGAA
The DNA here is from genome assembly GCA_003559065.1 of Candidatus Nealsoniibacteriota bacterium. GTDB lineage: Bacteria > Patescibacteriota > Minisyncoccia > Minisyncoccales > GWA2-38-27 > PWMZ01. Next base: position 9,153 of record PWMZ01000070.1, on the reverse strand, counting down.
TTCTCGTCCTCATTTTTCTGAGAACGACCTCCTGGTGAATCAAGGAAGGGATTAAAACCCCTTCTAATTCACCAAAGAGAGTTGCACAGTCCTTTTCGGTTTCCATTGCGCATTTATCAAAGAGCTCGAGACTCTCTTTGGCGCTTGCCACCGCATTTTCTTCTTGACCAAGGTCAAGATAAATTTGTGACAGAACGTAAGTCACCTCGGCCGCTCTTCGAAAATCACGAATCCTAATCAATTCTTCCAGTTTTTTCTGCAATTTCCTTACTTTCACCAACCCATCTTCTCTGTTCATCTTCTCTTCCTCCTTAGTAAAAAAAGATTTGTTAAACTACTTCGTCAGAATTGAACCAAGCTTGAATTTCTTTTCTTGCCGACTCTTCACAATCAGCGGCATGAATCAGGTTCTGACAACCCAACTCTGAAATATCAAGCATATCAGGAGAACTACTTTCATAGTCTCCCCTAATGGTCCCGGGTTCGGCTTTAGCAGGAATTGTATTTCCCACTAGCTTTCTGACAACTTCAATCGCATTAAATCCTCTCAATACGACTGCAATTACCGGACCTGATGTCATATACCGGTAAATACTTTCTTCTATTCGTTTTCCTATTTCGTAGGCCTCCTCCGTATTAAAAGTTTCTTTAATCTCCAGCTCATTCCTTTTGAAATAGGCGATAGCTTTCCCGCCCATTCCTATAATCCAACTTTCTGAACTGGGAAGGTAGCTTTTCAGTAATGATTCCGTAGGAACCGTTACTTTCAAAGCTGTTATTTCTAAGCCAACTCTTTCAAATCGACTTAGGATTTCTCCTACCACTTTCCTTTTTACTGCATCGGGCTTTAAAAGTACAAAAGTTCTCTCTTTTTTCACGTTTTCCTCCTGTTATTTAGGGGCTAGTTAATGTCAAAGAACTTAAATAAATAATAATATACTTTTAGTATTATGTCAAATCAAATTCAGTAAAAATTGGAGCGGGGTACGGGAATCGAACCCGCCTTTCAACCTTGGGAAGGTTACGTAATGCCACTATACCAACCCCGCCTATCTAAAAAATAGCCAATCAAAGTCCCAAAAACTACTTTCCTCTTCTGTTGCTACCTCTTTCTCTGGCTCTTCTATTTTTATCACCACCACTCGCTCTCCAGGTCTGATTAAATTCAACTGCTCTCTTGCTATTCTTTCCAAACTTTCTTCGCTGTGAACTTGTTCTAATTTTTTTTCAAATTTTTCTTTTTCTTGAAGTAATTCTTTTTCTTTCTCTTCTAGTTGATCTATAATGGACAAATGTTGTCTTCTTTGACGATATATCCTCAGATTACTTAACAAAAGAAAAACGACTAATAAGGATAATATTAAAAAAGTAAGAAGTTTAGTGAAAGTATTTTGCTTTTTTCGACGGCTCATGTTATAAAAAGATATATGAATAAAAAGTTATCCAAATTAGTCGTTATTGTCGTTGTCTCGGTTGTTATTCTCAGTATGGTCTTTACCACCTTGGTAGGTTTATTTTAACATTAAGACTTAAAAACTTTCAAGTAAACTTCTGAAGGAATATTAACCCTTCCTTTGTTTTTGAGTTCTTTCTTCCCTTTCTTTTGTCTTTCTAAAAGTTTTCTTTTTCTACTGTAATCTCCACCGTAAAGATCCCCGGTAACATCCTTTCTCCGGCCGGAAATAGTTTCTCTGGCAATAATCTTACCTCCTAAAGCGGCTTGCAAAGCTACTTCAAACTGTTGATTAGGCAAGCTTTCTTTTAGTTTTTTAACCATTCTTTTTCCTTCTTCATAAGCTTTTTTTTCCGGTACTATTTTAGAAAAAGCGGTTTCTAGGTTACCAGCTATTAAAACATCCATTTTTACCAAGTTTCCCGGCTTGAAATCCAAGATATTATAATATAAGGAAGCGAAGCCCTGGGTTCCCCCTTTAATTTTTTCGTAAAAATCTTGGATTATTTCTCTTAAAGGAGCTTCATAAATAATTATTACTTTATCTCCCAAATAATCAGTTTCAATATATTTCCCGTCAATAGTCTCTAAAATTTCGGTTACTTTTCCTAAATATTGAGTAGGAAAAATAATCTTTAATTCCGCCCAGGGTTCTTTAGTAGAACTAATCAAAGACTGGTCGGGAAAATCGGCCGGCGAATAAATTAATTCTTCTTTTCCTTTTTTATCAACAACCTTATAAACAACTGAGGGCGTAGAAATAACTAGATTTAAATTATACTCTCTTTCCAATCTTTGAGAAACAATTTCAATATGTAGGGTTCCTAAAAAACCACACCTGAATCCCCTTCCTAAAGCCTCATTATTCTGTAAATCAAAAACCAAAGAAGGATCATTAAGTTTTAATTTTTCCAGAGCTTCTTTTAAAACAACAAACTTATTGGGATCTTCATGATAAATATTGGCGAAAACCATTGGCTTAGGCTCTTGATATCCGGGCAAGGGTTTTTCCTCTTGGTTTTTCAAAATAGTATCTCCTATTTTAATCTTACCAGGTTCTTTAATCCCAGTGGCAATATAGCCTATTTCACCGGCTATCAATTCTTTTTGAGGAGAAAAGTCGGGACTAAAATAACCTAATTCTTTAATTTTGTTTTCTTTTTTGTCAGAAGATAAAAATATTTTATCATCACTACTGATTTTTCCTTGAACCACTCTAATATAAGCGATAACTCCTTTAAAGGGATCATAAGTAGAATCAAAAATTAAAGCTTTAAAAGGTTTTTTAAACTCTTTTTCGGGTTCCGGTACTTTCTGTAAAACAGCGTCTAAAACACTTTCAATGTTAATCCCCTTTTTGGCTGAAATTTGTAAAATATCATCCGTTTTTAAAAGATTGCTTACTTCTTTTAAGTTTTCCTCAATCTTAACATTCGGCAAATCAATCTTATTCAAAACAGGAATAATAATTAAATCTTTAGCTAACTCTAAATTAGCCAAAGTTTGGGCTTGGATTCCTTTGGAAACATCTACTAACAAGACGGCTCCCTCAACGGCTGCCAAAGCCCTAGAAACTTCATAGGAAAAGTCAACGTGCCCGGGAGTGTCGATTAAATTCAAAACTTCACCCTTGTAATTCATCCGACAAGGTCTCATTTTAATCGTGATTCCCCTTTCTCTTTCCAAATCCATAGAATCCAAATACTGATCTTGCATTTTATCTTTAGAAACGGTACCGGTTGATTCTAAAAAACGATCGGCTAAGGTCGATTTTCCATGGTCAATATGACTTAAAATACAGAAGTTTTTCATTTTTTAAACTGTTTGGTTAAAGAATTTTTTAACAAGTATAATTCCGGAGAATTGAATAAATAAGAGAAAGCTAAATAAATTAAAAGGCTGATTATTAGAGTAATGCTTGTTTGAATTAAAATACCAAAAAAAGTTCTCATATCAACCATCAAGCTAACACCATAAAGTAAAAGATATACATAAGGAATAGTTAGAAAAATATTAAAAAGATTTTTAAAGAAAGAATGATAAATTTCCCTATAATTGAAAATCCCTATTTTTTTTCGAACAAAATAGAATAAAAAGAAGGCTTGAAAAGCGGTAATTAAAGAAAAAGACAAAGCTAGTCCTATTACTTGAACATTTCTTAAACTTTCTAATCTTAAAAAATGAACAAAAAAGTCACGGAAGAAATTAGAAAAACTTAAAAAATGAATAAAAGAAAAAGAAAAAATTAGATTTAAAACAACGCTGATTAAACCTATAAAAAAAGGAGTTTTTGTGTCTTGCATGGCAAAGAAAGCTTTTGCCAGTAAAGGAATTAAAGCCCCCGCTAAAATAGCTAGAGCGAATATTCCTAAACTGGCCGCTGTCAATCTGGTATCTGCCCAGTCAAATCTTCCTCTTCCTAAAATCAATCTGACAATTTGGGCCCTTAAAATAAAAGTTAAAAAAACAGCCGGAATGATATAAAAAAGGATTTGTCTTACAGAAGAAGAAAAATTATCAAAAAACTCTTTTTTTTGTCCGTTAACATAAAATTTAGAAAAAGAAGGAAAAGAAGAAATAGCAAAAGAAAAACCAACCAAGCCTATAGGAAAGTAATGTAAGTTATTAGCCAAATTAAAGATAGAGATCCCCCCTGCCCCTACTAAAGAAGCAGCAGCGGTAATAATAATGAGATTAACATGATTAGCCGCTACCCCCAAAGCTCTCGGCACCATTAATTTAAACATTCTTATAAGCCCGGGGAAACGAAAATTTAAAATGAATTTATAAGAAAAACCAACGGACTTGGCAGCTGGCAACTGGACCAAAAGATGTAAAAAGGCTCCCAAAACAACTCCATAGGCTAAACCAATTGTGCCGAATCTCGGGAAAAAAACAACGATACCAAAAATAATTCCTACGTTATAAAAAATGGGAGCTAAAGAATAAACTAGAAATCGGTTAAAATAATGTAAAATACCGGAAAAAATACTGGATAAACCTAAAAAGATAGGACTTATAAACATTATTCTAGCTAACAAAACGGTTGTTTCTCTGGCTGTTTGAGAAAAACCGGGAGTGATAATTCTTATCAAGGGCCCAGCAAAAATAGCCAAAACGGCACAAACTACTATTAAAACCAATAAAAAGGCATTCAAAACATAATTAGTTAGCTCATTAGCTGATAAATTCTCCTTTTTAAAGTGTTCGGAAAAAACAGGTAAAAAAACAGAAACTATTCCACCGGCGATAATGACCCCGTAAACAAGGTCGGGTATTCTAAAAGCGGCAAAATAAGCGTCTAGTTGCTCTCCAGGGCCTATCTGAGAGGCTAAAAGACTGTCTCTCAATAATCCCAGGATTTTACTGAATAAACCGGCAACAGCTAAAATAATAGCACTAAAAGTGATTGATTTGCTCTGAGAATTATAAATCTTTTTAAACATTGCAAAGGTATAATAGTATTTTTTTTTCTTTTAAGCAAGTTGTAAAATATGCTATCATTGACAAATAATAATAACCATGTTAAAAATAGCATACAATATTAAACAAGTGTTTAATACCCTACCACGGGGAAGCGTGGGTTTGATCTTTGTAATAGGAGGTGTAGAAAGATGGAAAAGATAGTGGTTATGATGTCAGGTCTTCCGGGAAAAATGGCCACCTTGATAGCCAAGGGTATTTTGGAAGATGATCGATTCGAATTAGCCAATTTTTGTTTGACTGGACCAACTCCTCCACTTTTCGAGTCTCCGGTGCCCTTATTTCCTCCCGAAAGAAGAGAGGAAGTACTGGGAAGAAAATTCGACATAGCTGTCGACTTTACCGAACCGGATGCGGTAAATTCCAACGCGGAATTTTACTGCCAAAACGACATCCCTTTCGTCATGGGAACGACAAAGGGAGACAGAAAAGCTCTCTTAGAAACAGTGGAAAGATCATCCATTCCGGCGGTGATCGCGCCGAATATGGCCGGCCCTATTGTCGGTTTCATGGACATGATACGCTACGGGGCGGAAAACTACCCAGGACTTTTTGAAGGATTCCACTTGAAACTTTCAGAAAGCCACCAGGAAGGGAAAAAGGGAGTGAGCGGAACGGCGACGGCTCTAGGTAAAGAATTTAACAAATTAGGAGCTGTTAATCAAGAAGGAGAGCCCTTTAACGAAGGGGATATCACTTCAATAAGGGATAAAAAATTCCAAAGAGATGTTCTCGGCGTTCCGGAAGACGATCTTGACGGACACGGTTGGCATACTTCCGAGCTAACCTCATCTGATGGCACCGTTGTTCTCCGCTTCACTCATAACGTGAACGGAAGAGAGCTTTATGTGCCCTGCACATTAAAGGCTATTCTTTTTTTACACCAAAAAGTGCAAGAAGGCGCCACCGGCGTTTTCTCCATGTATGATGTTCTGAGGGGCTAACCCTCTCAGAACCCAATCCGCCAAGACAACAAGTTTTGGCGGATTTTTATTTGACAAAATAATCTTTTACTTGGTATAATAAGGGTGTCCGGTAGATCGGTGATCGCTCTTTGTAAAAGAGAGGAAAGTCCGAACACTCATTTCCAGCAATGGATCTAAAAAAATAGCGGCTAACCGCCGTCGATCGTAAGATTAGAGGTGCGAACAGTAACGCCTAACTCGAAAGAGAAAGGCATCTTTCATAGATGATTCTGATAGCGATATCAGATTGAAACGGCTAAATCCTTATTGAGTGCAAGAACAAAGCAGGAAATCGGGTATACATCTCGAAGACTTGTTAAAAGTAGTTCGCCTGACCTTATAAGTAATTATAGGGCTAGATAGATGATCACTAAAACAGAATTCGGCTTATGGTCTACCGGATATAAAAGGTCTGCTTGAAAAAGCAGATTTTTTATTAAAATAACCTTAAAGCTTCTTGCTTATCCAAAGCCTCGTTTACTAACTGATCGGCTTCTTTATTCTTTTCCCTTTTGATTAATTTAAATTTTACTTTTTTAAAATCAAACCTTAGATTCCAAATTTCCAAGAAAAACTTTTGAATATTAGGATTTTCTACTTTGTATTTTCCAGTAAGTTGTTTTACTAAAAGTTCCGAATCAGACCTTATCTCTACCTCTGTTTCTTTAGCTAATTTTTTGGAAAACAAAGCTTTGAATTTTTTCAAAGCGATAATAACTGCTCTATACTCAGCTTCATTATTAGTTAATTTATCTCCTAAATATTCGTTATACTTTTTAATTATTTGTCCTTTTTCGTTGCAAAAAACCACCCCGACCCCGGCTTTACCCGGATTCCCTCTTGAACCTCCATCAGTATAAATTATTATTTTTTTCATGAAAAATATTTTATTAGATTATTGTAAAATTGATTAATCTTTTCTTTTTTTATAGTAAAACCAGCTGCCTTAGCATGACCTCCGTAACCTTTCAAAATATCAGCGCTTTTTTCCATGGTATCAACTACATTAAAGCCACTGGGGGCTCTAACGGTTCCAAAACATTCTTTTCCCTCTCTGTACAAAAAAACTGGTTTGTTCTTTCTTTTACTTATCAAGGAAGCCACTACTCCCAATAAAGGCAATTCCCAAGACTTATCTCCTTCAAAAACGATAGGCAAGGACTGGTCTTCTATCCTTTCTTCTACTTCCAATAAAATTTCTCCTATTTTTTCTTTCTTTTCAACATTTTTTTCGAATAAATCTTGAGCTATTTTTTTAGCTTCTTTTTCGTCGGCGCAAGTAAGTAAAGTATAGGCTGGTGGAAACTCTTTGTCTTTATCTCTGATATTTAATAAAGAGTTAATTTTATTAATTCTGTTTAAACCATACTCGGTATCGTAAATTTTTAACAAAGCTTGAATCCCCGGTCGCCAAGTAGTGTGAATTAATTCTAGTCCTTTAGAAACAATTTCCTCGTTATCTTTTTCAATCGGCATCATATCAGAAATGGTAGCTAAAGCGGTTAGTTCTAAAAAACTATTTTTTAGGCTTTCAGGAATTTTATCAAACAAAGCTAAAGCTAAATAGTAAGAAAGGCCAGCAGCAGCTAATTCTTTAAAAGGATACTTTTCCCCCTCTTGCTTAGGATTAACAATTAAAGCTTTGGGCAGTTTTTCGGGAACCTGGTGATGATCAACAATTATAACTTCAAAACCCATCTTTGAAGCCATTTCTATTTCTTTTAAATTACTAATACCAAAATCATAAGCGATTAAAAGGGCGGGAGCCAAATCAGCTATTTTTTCCAATGATTTTTCATTAATACCGTGCCCGTTCTCTCTATCAGGAAAACAAATCTTGACAATATTGCCCCCTAAATTGTTTATTGCCTCTTTAGCGATGATAACGGAAACTATCCCATCTAAATCGGAATCTCCATAAATAATTATTTTTTCTTTATTTTTGACAGCCTTTTTAATTCTTTCAGCTGCTTTTTTTAGATTTTTCATTTAAAGCTACTATTCCAGGTAATTCTTCCCCGGAAAGAAAATTAAGCATCGCTCCTCCTCCAGTAGATATATGATCAAAGCCTTTTTCTGCCCCAAATTTAGAGATAGCAAACAAAGTATCCCCTCCTCCCACTAATTTATAGGCTGAATGATTTTTAGTTATTATCTCTATTATTCTTTCGGTTCCTTTTTCGAATAAAGGGTTTTCAAAATAACCCAAAGGCCCAGCTAAAATAATAGTTTTTGCTTTTTTAATAACTTGAGAAAAAAGCTCAATTGATTCCGGCCCTATATCTAAAAGCCATTCATCATTTCTTACTTTTGCCAAAGGCGATTCTCTAACATAAGTTTTCCCCTCTTTGTCAGCTGAAGCAATAACATCTACCGGTAAATGAACCCTATTAGAAGTAAAATCAATTTCTTTAATTTGTTTAACTATTTTTTCTTCCGGCCAAGGGCCAATACAAAGACCATTAACTCTCAAAATAGTATTAGCCAATTCTCCTCCTAAAATTAATTCATCGCTTTTTTTTGAAAGATTTTTAATTAATTTTATCTTAGTATTTATCTTTACCCCTCCAATAACGGAAACTAGTGGCCTTAAAGGTTCTTTCATTATTTTTTCTAAACTCTCTATTTCTTTTTCTAGTAAAAATCCGGCTCCTGAGGGCAAAAATTCGGTGATTCCTACAACGGAAGAATGTAATCTATGAGAGCAACCAAAAGCTTCGTTGATATAAATGTCGCCCAATCTGGCCAATTCTTGAGAAAACTCTCTGTCGTTTTTTTCTTCTCTTTCGTCAAATCTTAAGTTTTCCAATAACAAGCAAGTTCCCGGTTTTAAAGATTTCGTTTTTTCTATTAATTTTTTATCATAAGAGCTCTCTTGAATTGAAAATATTTTTGAAAGGTAATCAAAAATAGGCTTTACTTTCAAAGAATTAACCACTTTTCCTTCCGGTTTTCCTAGATGGGTCATTAAAATAACTTTAGCCCCATTTTTAACTAAATATTCTATGGTCGGCAAGGCTTTTTTAATTCTAAAATCATCTTCGATAACTCCTTCTTTCAAAGGAACATTGAAATCACACCTTACTAATACTCTTTTGTCTTTAACTTGAAAATCTTTTAAGTTTTTCATTATGCCACTTCTTGGTTATAACATTTTTCGCAATATATCGTTTCTTTTCTTTCGGGCGAATAAGGAGTTTCGAATTCATTAGGACAGGGTTTTTTTCCATGAAAATGTTTTGATTTGTTTTT
>PWMZ01000027.1 GCA_003559065.1 Candidatus Nealsoniibacteriota bacterium | reverse complement strand
CGTTTATATCCAGGCTCATATTTCTTTTTCTTTAATTTTTTTCACTTTACTATTTTCTTTTTTAATAGGATGTTTAGCTGGATTTTTCCCAGCCAGGCAAGCGGCTAAAAAAGACCCGGTTGAAGCTTTAATGTACGAGTAATTGACAAAAAAAATTTAACTTGGTATAATGAAGACACATTGGGCATGGTGCTCAATTACCCACTGTGAGGTTTTTCACAGTTTTGTTCTTTCAAAAAGGAGGTTTGTGATGAATCAGGGAGTATGCTGGATGAGTCGAAGGGCAAGAGCCAGTTCTTGTCTGGATTGTGGATTCGCTGATATTTATGAGGGTGATCCTCAGATCCTCAGAGTTAATCCTTCTGTTAGAAGGATAGTTGAGGGAGAAGAAAGAAGACTGGATCTTCTTTTGATGACAGGAGAGGGTTGGGCTGAAGAAATTAGCTCAAGAGTAAATGGAAATGGACATCGTTTCTGTTCTCCTGCAGAACTACTGTTTTTTGGATCTTCTTTTGAAGAGCTTCTCATCGGAGGAAGACTGTCGGCGATTACGACCATCGTTGATGCAAATATGGTTCCCTATATTTGCACCAACGAGGATCGGCTAATAGTCAAGACTAGAACCCTGGTCTTGCCTTTTACATCCGGATGGGGATTTTTAACGGTCCCTGTCTGATTCATCCAGCACTTCAAAAGGCCCTCTAGAAAACTAGAGGGCTTTACTTTTTTATGGATTGTATTATAAAAAGAATAGAACTTTAACTTTTTTAAAAGGAGGTGTATGTATGAAAATGACGGAGGTAGAATTTGAAAAGTTTTTCAAGGGAAAACTAACTGAGAGACAGTATGCTCGGGGAATCTTTCTTTGGAAAAAGTATGCAGGGTTCTCCAGTCAGTTTTTTTCTGCCTTACTTCACGGGGTACAGGAAGGTAAGGTTGATGAAGTTTTAGAAATACTGGAGAGATGTTGGAGAGAAGACATAAACTTTCCAACTTCTAATGTCTCTTCCCAGGTCCGTGGAAAAATAATCGCGGAGATATTTATCGAAGAGATAGATAAAAAGTTACTGAAACAAAAAATTTCGGCAATCTAAAAAAACAAGACCCGGAGATAACATCAAAGGGTTTTTTATTGCAAAATATTTTTTTTATGTTATATTAGGCACAATGCAAAAAAGAAAGTTAATTATTATTTTAATCATATTTTTGTTTACCTCGACCATTGTTTATCCCAATTTTTTGAACAAAGGGATTGATTTTGTTAATGAAAATCTAAACACCAGCTTTTCCAAAATAGGGGAAGTTCCTTTTAGATTAGGTCTTGATTTGCAAGGAGGAGTTCATTTAATTTATCAGGCTGACTTAACTGAGATTGATTCTCAAGATCATGACTCGGCCATGAGGGGATTAAGAGATATTATTGAAAGAAGAGTGGATCTTTTCGGCATTCAAGAACCAATCGTTCAAACCCAAGAATTAGACGGAAGACACAGATTAATAGTAGAGTTAGCTGGTATCAAAGAACCGGCCGAAGCTATTAAAATGATTGGAGAAACGCCTTTTTTACAATTTAAAAGTCCAAGACCGCAAGAAGAGCAAGAGTTAATTTTAAGCAAAATAGAAGAAATCCAAGAAACAGAAAATATTCAAGAAGTGGAAAATTGGGAATTAGCCTTGCAAAACCCTTATTTTGTTCCAACCGAATTAACCGGACAATACTTGCAAGACGCTAGGGTTAGCTTTGACCAAACTACCGGTCGTCCTCATATTAGTCTTACTTTTGACTCGGAAGGTTCGGATATTTTTGAAGAAATGACCGAAAAATATATTAATCAACCAATTGCTATTTATATTGATAATGAAATGATTTCTTCTCCGGTTGTTCAAGAGGCGATTTCTGGTGGACAAGCTCAAATTACTGGGGATTTCAGTGTCGAAGAAGCAAGAGAGCTAGCTAGAAGTTTGAGAGCAGGAGCTTTACCCGTTCCTATCAAATTAATCTCTCAGCAATCAGTTGGTCCCACCTTGGGGGCTCTTTCTTTAGAACAAAGTTTAAGAGCTGGTATTTTAGGCTTTTTAGCTATCGTTATTTTTATCATTTTATATTATAAATTAGCCGGGTCTTTGGCTATTCTGGCTATGATTTTTTATCTTGCCTTACTTCTAGCTTTGATAAAAATAATTCCTATTACTTTAACCTTAGCCGGTATTGGAGGAATTATTCTTTCTATCGGGATGGCTATTGATGCTAATGTCTTAATTTTTTCTCGGATGAAAGAAGAACTAAAAGAAGGAAGAGATCTTAACTATAGTATTGAAGAGGGCTTTAGAAGAAGTTGGCCATCTATTAGAGATGGGAACTTAACTACCTTGTTGGTGGCTATGGTTTTGTTTTGGTTCGGAACTAGCTTTATTCAAGGTTTTGCCTTAACTTTGAGCTTTGGAATTGTTATTAGTGTTTTTTCCGCTATTTTTGTTACCAAAACTTTATTAAAGGCTTTGAGTAAAACAAAATTAAATAAATTTAAAAGATTATGGATATAAATTTTACTAAATATTCTGTTTATTTTTTAATATTTTCCTTTATTTTAATTTTTGCCTCTTTATTTTCTATTTATTATTATGATTTAAACTTGGGGATTGATTTTACTGGTGGCAGTATTATAGAGCTGGAATTTGAAGAGAAAGTTCCTGCTCATTCTGAGATAAAAGGGGCACTAGAAGACCTGGATCAGATTAGTGTTCAGTCTATTGGAGAAAAGGGAGTTCTTTTAAGAACAGTGGCTATTTCTGAAGAAACTCATCAAGAAATTTTAACTACTTTGGAAGAAATGAACTATTCTTTTGAAGAACAAAGATTTGAATCGATTGGCCCGGTTATCGGACAAGAATTAAGAGACAGAACTAAAACAGTTGTTTTTTGGGCTTTGATTTTGATGATTTTGTATATCACCATTGCTTTTGCCAGGATGAAAAAACCGATTAAATCTTGGCAATACGGTTTAATTAGTGTTTTTGCCTTGTTTCATGATGTTATTCTACCTTTGGGGGTTTTAGCTTTTTTGGGAGTAGAAATGTCAATTCCTATTGTTACCGCTCTTTTAGCGGTAGTCGGTTATTCTATTAATGACACCGTAGTGGTGATCGACAGAATAAGAGAGAATTTGTTGAAAAGAGAACTTACTTTTAAAGAAGTGGTTAACAAGAGTATTAACCAAACCCTTTCTAGGCAAGTTAATACTTCTTTAACTACTCTTTTTGTTGTTGTCGCTATCTTTTTATTCGGCGGAGCTACTTTACAGTATTTTTCTTTAGCCTTAATTATTGGAATTATTGCCGGAACCTATTCTTCGGTTTTTTTAGTTACTTCTTTGTTGGTTTTTTGGAAATCTTGACAATAAATTTAAAAAATGATTAAATAGAGTAATATGAAAAAAATTAATTGTAAAAAAGCTTCCTCCTATTTAATAAGGGACTTGAAGCCAAAACACAAAGAGGTAATTGTTAGAAGGTTTGGCCTTAAAAAAGAACCAGAAACCTTACAAGCAATAGGTCATGATCACGGAATTACCAGAGAAAGAGTCCGCCAAATTGAAGCGGAAGCTTTAGAAATTATTAGAAAAAAAGCAGAAAAGTACCAGGACGTTTTTAATTATATTTTAGAAACCATAGATTCTTTTGG
>PWMZ01000024.1 GCA_003559065.1 Candidatus Nealsoniibacteriota bacterium | reverse complement strand
TTCAAGAGGTTTCTATTGAAGAGGAAAGGGTCCAGGATATAACTATAGATATGGAGAAGATAGAAGATGATATTGTTTTTACTTTAAATACTTCCCAAAAAATTAATGTTCCTCAATCAGGAAGATGGGATCAATATTATCCTGAAATATATAAAGAGGGGATGAATGGATGGGAAAAATTAAGCTTAACACTGGAGTGCGCTGGGCGCAGGTGTGACGAGCCTTGTGATATTCCTGTTGCCGCCTGTGATACACTTCCTTATCCGCCTATTTGTGAACCTGTTTTTTCTGAATATACCTATGAGTGGGATGGACAATATAAAGTTTCTAGAAAAAGAGATTGTAATGGAAAAGAACAAACGTGCCATGAGATGATTCCAGCAGAACCGGGGGTATACAAAATAGTTTTTTCTTATAAGGTAGATGAATGTCCGATTTTTGAAGGCGCTAGAGAAGATTTAAGTGTTTTTAAAATGGACAGAAGAACGATTGAGAAAACATTTTTTTACCTTGGGAGCATTTCAGAAACTGAAAGAGAAAACATAAAAGAAAAAGTAAGAGAAAAGCTTCCTTATTTATCCGATAGAATTATATATTAAACAAATAATTTTTATTAGCGAGACTTAAAGAAAGCCGAAAATGAAAAAGAAACTATTCTTTCTTTCTTGTTTATTAATCATTAACATCTTTTTATGGATATCTGTTTTTCAGTATTCTTCTCCTTATTTTAAACTTACCTTTATAAACACCGGCCAAGGTGATTCGATATTTGTAAGAACGCCTCACAATCATCACATTTTAATAGATGGAGGCTTTGATGATAGTGCTTTAAGGTACTTAGATAAAAAGATTCCTTTTTGGAAAAAGAATCTTGATTTGGTTATTCTAACTCATGCTCATTATGATCATTACGGTGGTCTAATAGATATCTTTCAAAGATATGAAGTTGATAAGTTTTTATGGAATGGGGTTAAATCTAAAAACAGTTCTTTTTTAAAATTAAAAGAAATGATTGATTCTGATATTATTATTGCTGAAAAAGGACAGACTATTAGAGCGGGTGAGGTTTTTTTAGATATTTTGCATCCTTCAGATCCCGGAAAATACAGGGACCTTAACAATACCTCGGTAGTAACCAAGGTTTCTTATCAAGATCATTCTTTTTTATTAACCGGAGATATTTATCAAGAAGTAGAAAAAAAGTTAAAGGCTAAAAGCGATGTTTTGCAAGTGCCTCATCATGGAAGTGGGACTTCTTCTTCTGAATATTTTTTAGAAATGGTTAACCCTCAATATGCTGTTATTTCTTCCGGAAAAGACAATCCTTACGGTCATCCCCATAATGTTGTCTTGCAAAGATTGCAAAAATATGATACCGTCGTTTTAAGAACTGATCTGCAGGGAAACATTAAATTTTTCTCAGATGGTAAAAAATTAAAAATAAAAATATGACAAATCCAAAAGAAGAAAAAACAGTAGTTTTAATTAAACCTGATGGGGTTAAAAGAGGGTTAGTTGGAGAAATTATTTCTCGGTTTGAAAAAAGAGGACTAAAGATTATTTCTTTAGAAATGTTTCAAGCTCAGAAAGAGCAAATTGACGACCATTATCCTAAAGACGAAAAATGGATTAAAAGATTGGGGCAAAAAACTACTAACAATTACCAAGAACACGGAATGGATCTGATGGGAGAATTAGGAACCGAAGATTTATTAGAGATAGGTAAGATGGTAAGAAATTGGTTGGTTGAATATATGGTATCAGGCCCAATGATAAAAATAGTGGTTAAAGGAGTTCATGCTATTAAAATGGGAAGAAAATTAGCCGGAAGCTCCATGCCATCCGAAGCTCAGGTAGGAACTATTAGGGGTGACTTTTCAGTAGACGATGCCACCGCTGCCAACAGAGACAAAAGAGCTATTCATAATATTGTCCATGCCTCTGAAACTTTAGAAGAAGCAACCCACGAACTAGGATTCTGGTTTGCCGCCGAAGATATTTTTGATCACAAAAGAACTGACGACATTTAATTTGACTTGACTTTTTAAAAGACTATAATGAAAGTAGCTCTGTTAAAGAAGATTCTGGACTATATCTTTTTAAAGGGAATCCTATATTTATAACTGCTGTGGCAGTTGTGTGCGGAATCCCACTTGAAAAATTTTCCATAGAATCTTTGATAACAGAGCTAGTTTTTTATGAAAATCAACAAAAAAACAACTTTAGAAAAAATTTTAAATCAAAAAGGAGCGGAAGAAATTTTGAAAAAACATAATCTTCCTTGCTTGTCTTGTCCTATGGCTTCAGCTGAGTTAGGTTTTTTAAAACTGGGGGACGTAGCTAAAATGTATGATCTTGATTTGGAAAAGATTTTAAAAGAACTAAATAATCTTTAATAAAAAGAGGGACGCTTTTTAGCGTCCCTTTCGACTATTGTCTAATTTTCTGAAGGTACTTTTTTGGGTTCAATATTCTGAACCCATTTTTTTTATCCCTATAATCTGGTTCACGCCTACATCTTTTCGTCTTTTGATTTTTCTTCAATTTCTCACCTCATTTTAAAAACCTTGTTTCCAGGATTAATTTTATATCTATAAATAATAATTATATCTAAATAAAAAAACTTTGTTTCTACTGTTTTTTTAGTTTACATTAGACACCTCCTTAATAAAGTATTGTCAAAGAACAGTTTCATTATATTTATATTATAAAAAATGTCAAATTTGATGTGTTGACATTTATCTAATAATATGTTATTATTTAAACATTAAAGATGTTCTTTTAAAAGATTCTAACCCTTTTTTATAGGAGAATAAAAGATGACTGTAAGGGTTGTCGTACATGAACGTCCGCACTTAGACGAGTTAGTAGCCGCTTGGCTTATTCAAAAGTTTGGGAATGAAAAGTTCTCGGATATTGAAAAGGCCGAGATTGTCGTCGGGACCGCTGATGACAAATGCAAAGAGGCCATTCTTCTTGGAATAGGAGGAGGTCCTTTTGATGAACATCCCAGACCCAGACAAGAAGAAAGGAAGGAGGGAGAGTGCTGTGCTACTTTGGTGGCAAAGCACCTGGGGTTGGATGAAGATCCCGCCCTGGAAAAGATTTTGAAGGCCGTTTTGCAAAACGACCTTCACGGAGGGGGAGAGTTTCTTTCTCTTGCTAAGGTAGTAAAGCTGCTCAATCGAGACCTTAAAAAGGTCGTTGACTGGGTCTTTACTGCCCTTGATGCTGTTTATCAAGAGCAATGGTCTTTTTGGACCGCTACTAAAAGGCAGTTCGAAGAGGTTGCTGAAGTCAAAGACATTAGGGGCCCTCATGGCGCCGCTAAACTAGTGGTCGTTATAACGGATGACGAGCAGATTAGTAAATATGCTCGTTATAACGGAGCCGCCATTGTTCTTCAGCGGACTTCTGATGGAACGACCCAGATTTTTTCCAATCAAAAGTTCAATATTAAGCTTTTTGATATTGCTCAGATGCTTCGGCTGAAAGAGCAAGAAAAAAAGGGTCAATTTAAAACCACTGATTGGAAAGAATTGTCGGCTGAGGGAACGGTGGAAGGTGCTGAAGAATGGTACTTTCACCATGAGATAATGGCTCTTTTCAATGGGTCTTTGTCTCATCCTGACGTTTCTCCTTCTCGTCTTTCTCTTCCAGAGATAGAGGAGATTATCAGGATAGGT
>PWMZ01000021.1 GCA_003559065.1 Candidatus Nealsoniibacteriota bacterium | reverse complement strand
GTGATGAATATCCATGCATATAGCCAAAACAATTGGCCTGCTGTGTCATAAAACCATACAAAGGCTGCAAGTAATCCGCCTCCGATTATCAGTGAAAGCATATAGCCTTTGAGTTTATCGGTAACATATGTTTTGGGCGTAGTACTGTTGAAGCCATATTTTTCTTCAATTACGAATGTATTGTAAATATCGAAGGGGGTGCTTAATATATCTGATAAAAAGCCCAGTATCCCAAAAAACATCAGTGCCATCAAAATGGGGTGTTCGGTAAATTGCCTGACCCATCCGTCTAAGAATGCAAAGCCCTGGAAAAAAAGAACCAAAAGTATTACTATAAAAGATATTGAGCTTATCAACAATCCGAAACGCATATTTTCTTTTGAGTAATTCTGCGACTTTCGGTATTTCTCTTCATCGTAAATTCCTTTCAACTCTTCCGGCAATTTGTTGCTCCAGCGTGTAGAGTTGAGGTAGTCCATTATTCTTTCAAAAGCAAAGTCCCATACGATTATTGCTATAATGATGTAAAAAAGTAACTGTTCCATAACTTTTTGTCGTGTATTTTAAATTGTTACCTGCAGAGGACACAAAATGAAACTCATGAAAGTCTTTCAGCTTTTGAATATTTGATCCGATTGTCTGCTTGTTTTGCGCAAAATTAATAATATTATGGAAAAAGAAGTGTTAAGGGATATAAATAACACCTGGCAATAAATAAATAGAAAGCAGCAGATGTAAAATATGGGTTTTTTGATAATTTGAAATTGGAGGTAAAGATTCAGCCATACTATTGGATAACGTTAATAATATGGCTGAATCTGATAAAAGCATTATGTTAATCATTATCAGCGAACGATTTGTACACGTTCAGTGATCATTCCGTCAGCAATTTGTATCTGAATGAAATATATTCCGGGTTTAAAATTACTTGTTATTACTTCTATGCTTGCTGACTCTGCTGTTAGGACTTTAACTATTTGTCCCCTGGCATCAATCAGTCTTACTTGGTTTATCAATTCATTAGATTCTATTGTAAGCTTTTTTGATGCAGGGTTAGGGAATATATAGATTTTAGGGAAAACCTTTTCGTCCACTATGTTGGCAACTTCAGTAAAGTTTGCAGTGAGAGTAATGTTTTCACCGGGCATAGTTAAAGTTGTAGTTTCATCATCAGGGTTGTCAATGTGTGCTACTGCACCTGTCCAGTTAATAAACTCGTATCCTGAATTTGCTGTTGCTTTGATAGTTACTTCTTTTCCTTCTTCGTAATTGCCCCCACCACTGACATTGCCGCCTGCTGTGGGATTGGCAACAAGTGTAAGAGTGTATCTGTCTACTGCTTCTGACAATACTATTGTAATTGTTTCATCCTCTTCAACATTAGTTATTATTCCATCTTGAGAGGTATAACCATCAGCTTCAATGGTGTATTCATAATCGCCCCTTGCCGTTACTTCAAATTCCGGAGCATTATCATCGTCCCAGATTTCACCTTCATTGCTGTTTCCGTCGTAAGGCAGAAGGGTAACAGTTGCACCACTGACAGGATCTCCGTCGTCATCTTCAACTTCAAACGTAAGTAAGAAAGTTTTAATGTAAACATTTGTAGTACCTTCAGCCGGTTCACCTATATCAAACTCAACACGCCATGTTTGGTCAAACAAGAAATGTTCATCTTCTTTTTGTTTTTTGTCTGGAGATTCATCAAGGAAGATAGTAAAATTAGCAGTCTCGTCATTAACAGGAGTAACATCCCACATTTCTTCGGGCAGAAGGTGCCAATTTTCGTCATCTTCATCGTAATATGACAAGCCGGTAACTGCTGTGGCGTCATTCCATGTGATTACTAACACTGGATCATCATTGTCCCAGTTCATCAAATAGTTAATATAATCAGGATCTATAGTTGCACTAATTGCTTCACGGAAGTTGGCAATTAAGCCTACATCATCAGCCGGCATTATAAATTCATAAGGATTGTCAGGCTCGTCCAGGGAGTTGTTATCAGTCCAGTTAACAAAAAGATGCCCGGTATGCGGGTATGCTTCAGCTTTAACATTATCGCCTTCCAGGTAAGTCCCTGCACCTGTAGCATATCCCCAATCAGGTTCATTAATATCTATTGTTACGTCGTAGGTATCAGTATCATCTGTTACAAAATGTCCGGTTATTGTGACATCATAAGCAGGCATAGTATATTCATAGGGGGTTTCACTACTCAAAAATTCCCCGTCTTTTCTCCAATAAACAAACTTATAACCGGCATTCGGATTCGCTGACAGGATTGCTTTCTCACCTGCTTTGTATTCACCGTCACCTTCAAACGTGCCACCTTCAGGTGGATCAGCACTGAGAGTTAATGTAAACTCCGCATAGTCAATAAGCATATCATCCATAAAAATTCCTCCACCGGTTTCTATTGTTTCTGAGCCATATCTGAAGGCAATATGGCCTTCTGGTCCATCATATTCCTTGAAAACCACTGTGTAATTATTGAATTCCTGCACCTCAGGCAGATTAAACGACTCAATAAGCTCGAACGAATTTAGATCAGCAATGTCGGCAATAATACCTACTTCCAGAATGTTGTTGCCAAACTGCCAACGCGCTTCGAAGTCGATATATAATTCGGAAACATCTGCATCAAACTCAGGCAAAGCTAATAAAGCAAAAGATTCTTCTTCGTGAAACATGTTAAGGCTATTCGGTGGAGAAACATAATTAAAGTCTTCTGTTGTTATACTATAACTGCCACTTCCCATTTTAACCCAGCAATCAGGGAGGTCGCGAGGTGTAAGCTCGTCAAAGTCTTCAAAGTGAGGAATTTCAAACGGTTCACAATCGGCTATATCATCAATCGTAAGCCCAACTTCATAAAGGTGATCAAAAACATAATCTACTATGGTTATTTTATAGTTTTCAACTGGGAAATATCCCGGAGCTGAAATGTCAAGATGATAATCACCTGTTTCAGGAAATTCAATCATTACTTCTCCATCTTCTGTATAAAAAGTTTCGTCTAACTCCTGTACATAAACGCCAGCATCATGAATGCCATCGCCGGAATCTTTATCATTAATCCATATTTCAGCTAAGAGCATATGATTTTCAAGAATAAAATAAAACGGTACAATGCCTCCTGCATCAAATAATATATATCCTTTTATGGTATGGCTTAACGCATTTTTTAGAATTTCACGGCTTTTGTCAAACGATAAAGAAATAAAAAGCTTTGCAGTATCATCATCAATATCTTCAATACGGAAATCAAGCTCAATAAACTCTTCTTCCAGTACTCCGTTTACCATTACGTCTAAAACCATCACTACTCCTTCTACTTCTGATGCGTCATTCCAGGTAACAGTTGTTTCAATCTCATCATCTGTTAATGTATCAAACCATTCTTCCATGTTTATAAACACGAACTCATCCGGGTCAATAGTGGCATATTCAAAGTTTGCATAATATAAATTACGTTTTCCTTCCCTGTCATCTAGCCAGGCGGCATGGACTTGCCTGTTTGAGGTTAGAAACAGGCTTGGCTCACGGAAATCGGCTGCTTCATCAAAATGATCGTTAAAAACAAGTACTGTTCCATCGGGCTGACCAAACCATACATTCCATCCAATATCATGTAAATTGGTGATCATCAAAGCACCTATCGAACCATCGGGTAAAGCCATTATGTCGTAATGAT
>PWMZ01000064.1 GCA_003559065.1 Candidatus Nealsoniibacteriota bacterium | reverse complement strand
GGGCGAGTTTACGTTATCTGTTCTACCCCTAAACATAAACAAAAACAAGGATAAAATTTATGCCTAGAATTAGCGGAGTAAATATACCAGAGGAAAAAAGAATAGAGATAGCTTTAACCTACGTATTCGGAATAGGGAGTTCTTTAAGTAGTAAAATTTTGAAAGAATTAAAAATAGATCCAGATAAAAAAGCCAAAGAGCTAACAACTCAGGAAGTTACTAAACTAAGAGAAAAGATTGACAAAAATTATATTATTGAAGGAGACCTGAGAAGAAAACTTACCATGGACGTTAAAAGGCTAAAAGATATTAATAGCTATAGAGGATCAAGGCATATTAAAAAACTGCCAGCGAGAGGACAAAGAACAAAAACTAATAATAGAACGGTGAGAGGTAATGTCAGAAAGACAGTCGGTTCTGGCCGAAAACCACCGGCTCAAGCAACATAATAATATGGGTAAAAAAAGAGTTATTCAAAAAACAGAGAAAGAGTTATTACAAGAAAGAGAAAAAGTAGCTTCTGGAGTAAAGAAAGGAGCAAGGTCTTCTAAAAAAATTAGAGTAGACGAAGCCAGGGTTCATATTTTTTCTTCTTATAACAACACTATTATTACTTTAGCTAACGAGCAAGGAGATGTTTTGACCTGGTCTTGTGCTGGAAAAATTGGTTTTAAAGGAACCAAAAAAGCTACTCCTTATGCCGCCTCCAAGGTGGCGGAAAACATTGCTTTGTTTATTGAAAAAGCAGGAATTAAAAAGATAAAAGTTTTTGTTAAAGGAATAGGAGGTGGCCGAGAATCAGCTATCAGGTCTTTTGCCACCAAAGGAATAGAAATTACTTCTATTAAAGACGTTACTCCAATTCCCCATAATGGTTGTAAACCGCCTAAACCAAGAAGAGTATGAAAAATTCAAAATGTAAAATTTGTCTAAGAGTGGGAGAAAAGCTGTTTCTAAAAGGAGACCGTTGTTTTTCGACTAAATGTGCCATAGTCAAAAAACCTTATCCTCCTGGATTAAAAGGAAAATCTAGAAGAAGAGGAATCTCCGAATATGGAAAAGAATTGCAAGAAAAACAAAAGCTGAGAAATTGGTATAATTTGAGAGAAAAACAATTCAGTAAATACGTCAAAGAAGTTTTGGAAAAAAGAGGGCAAGTGGAAGATGCCGGAGCTTTGTTAATAGAAAAACTGGAAAGCCGTTTAGACAACGTTATTTTCAGAATGGGGCTAGCTTCTTCTCATGCTTTAGCTAGGCAGATGGTTAATCATGGTCATTTTTTAGTTAACGAGAGAAAAATAGATATTCCTTCTTATCAAGTTAAAAAAGGAGATAAGATTAGTCTTAGGCCCCAATCTTTAAAAATAGGTAATTTAAAAAATATTGAGTTAAAATTAAAAAAATATAAAGCTCCTTCTTGGATTAAATTAAATACCAAGAAGTTAGAGGCTGAAATTACTCAGGAGCCCTTCTTAGAAGAGGCAACTCCACCTGCGGAAATTTCGGCTATCTTTGAGTATTATTCAAGATAAAAAATATGATTTTAGAAAACGTAAAAGAACCAAAGGTTATTAATAAAAAAGATAATTTGGCCACTGTAGAAATAGAAGGCCTTTATCCGGGGTACGGTACAACTGTCGGCAATAGCTTGAGAAGAGTTTTACTTTCTTCTTTAGAAGGGTCAGCCGTTACTCAAGTTAAAATTAAAGGAGTTGGCCATGAGTTCACCACTATTGAAGGTGTTTTAGAGGATGTTATTGTTTTAACAATGAATTTAAAAGAAATGAGATTTAAGCAACACGATGATGAACCTCAAACTGCTTCTTTAAAAGTAAAAGGAGAAAAAAAGGTTTTGGCTTCTGATTTTAAATATCCCAGCCAGGTAGAAATAGCCAATCCTGATCACCATATTTTAACTCTAACTGATAAAAAATCAGAAATAGATATGGAAATTAAGATTGAGAAAGGAATAGGATATGAACCGGTGGAAAACAGGAAAAAGCAGGAAAAAAAAGAGGTTGGTGTTATTCTAGTGGATGCTATCTTTTCTCCGGTTAAAAGAGTTACTTTTAAAGTAGAAAATATGAGAGTAGGGAAAAGAACTGATTATGACAAATTGTTTTTAGAGATAGAAACAGACGGAACTGTTCTTCCCGAACAAGCTTTTAAAAAAGCGGCTGGTATTTTGACTGATCATTTTGATCTTTTTTCCGGTTCTTTTGAAGAACAGGAAAAAGGGATTGAAGAATTAAAACTATCTACTAAAACTTTGAATGCTTTGAAAGAGAATAATATTAAAACCGTTAAAGATATATTAAAACAAAAAGATCTTTCTGCTTTATCAGGAGTAGGGAAAAAGGCACTTAAAGAAATTGAAAAAGCTTTGAAAAAAATAGATTCATGACAAATTTAATCAAAGGACGAAAACTTTCCAGAGAAAAAGACCAAAGAAAAGCTTTGTTAAGGTCTTTGGCTCGTTCTTTGTTTTTGCACGAAAGAATAAAAACAACTGAAGCTAAAGCGAAAGAAGTGAGAGTTTTGGCTGAAAAGTCAATTACTAAAGCTAAAAAAGGGGACTTACATTCTCGAAGGTTGCTTTTGAAAAACTTTTCAGAAAAAATAGTAGAAAAATTAATTAAAGACATAGCTCCTAAGTACAAAGAAAGAAAAGGGGGTTATACCAGGATTATAAAATTAGGTCCAAGAAAGTCAGATACCAGTAAAATGGTTTTTATAGAATTAGTATAATATTATGGAACATCAAATTGATGCTAAAGGAAAAATATTAGGCCGGTTAGCTACTGAAATTGCTCAATTATTAAGGGGCAAAAGTAAGCCGGAGTTTGCTCTCCACAAAGATGTGGGCGATACAGTTATTGTTAAAAATGTTGATCAAATTAAGGTATCCGGTAAAAAAGAAAAGAATAAGTTTTATTATAGGCACAGTGGTTATCTAGGAAGCTTAAAAAAAGAAACTTTTGAGGAAGCTCTTGCCAAAGACCCGGCTAAGGTTTTAAAAAAGGCTGTTTATGGTATGATGCCCCCTAATAAATTAAGGGCCAAACAGATTAAAAGGTTAAAAATAGAAAAATGATCAAAAAGAAAAATCCATATTTTGAATCAGTCGGTAGAAGGAAAACCTCGGTAGCGAGAGTCAGGCTTTACGACCAAGAAAAAAAAGGAATTGTCATCAACGAGAAAAAAGTAAAAGAATATTTTCCTACTCCCGATATGCAGCAAAGAGCTCTTTTCCCCTTAGAGACAATGAACTGTTTAAGCAGATTTTATCTTTCTATCCGAGTGAAAGGAGGAGGCATTAGCTCTCAAGCTGATGCTGTCTCTCACGGAATAGCTAGAGCTTTAGTAGAATTTAATCCTGATTTTAAGAAAAAATTAAGAAAGGCTGGCTCTTTAACTAGAGACCCGAGAATGAGAGAGAGAAAGAAGTTCGGATTAAAACGCGCACGTCGTGCTCCTCAGTGGAGAAAAAGATAGCCCTTTAAAAAAAAGGAGGTATGAGATGTTCAGAAAAAAGAAGTTTATTTGTATTAAACTTTGTTATTCTCCCGAAGGTAGGCTTACTCTTGTAGATGAAGAAAAAAAGGTTTCTCTTTCTTTGTATCGCGATCTTTTCGAGGCTGTTTCTGTTTTTGGAAAAAAAGGATGGGAGTTAAAGGCAGTTGTTTCAAAGGATGGCTCTGAAGAAGCTTGGTTACAGAAAGAAG
>PWMZ01000044.1 GCA_003559065.1 Candidatus Nealsoniibacteriota bacterium | reverse complement strand
ATTCATAGAGAAACATATAACCGGTAACGATTTAGGATTTAATATTTACCCGCCGGTCACCGGTTCAAATGGTTTGTATGTTTCAATTCCCAATGACATTCTTGGAAAACAGGCAATATATACCATCTTTGAAAATGTGATCAGAAACAGTGCTAAACATGGGAGTCATAAACGAGATAAGTTTACTATTGATGTTCAATGTTCAACAGACGTAAACTATCCTGACCATATCAAATTTACGATTTTTGACGATTCAGTAAATAGAGATGCTGAAGTTCTTGCCGTTGAACTAAACAGAAAAATAGATCTGCCTCTGCTTGATGATAATAATACGCTGCGAAAAGAAGCATGGGGAATGCTTGAAATGAAAATTGCGGCAGCATATCTGAGAAAAATCGCACTGAGTTCGATCGACCATAAAAAATGGAATGCAACCGTTGCACATACTGAAACACCGCCGCTTTTGAAGGCTGCCGTTGTTAATGACGTGCATCTGGGATATGAATTTTATCTGTTGAGACCCAAAGAGGGTGTTATTATCCATCCTGAAAAACGAATGGAACGGATTAATTTTGGTAAGGGGACGGAAGAAATATCATCTTTCCGGGATTATCATGAGTTAAGCGAATTCTCAATTATTGGTTTTAATCACGAAAAATTAAACCCTTCTGAAATTTCAATGTTTGAAACCCATCCGGGCAAGTTTACAAGAAGGTTCTTAAAACATATTGACAACAATGAATCCCATCGAGATGTAGAAACGCTTTGGAAGAGCTGGTTGCAAACCATCGCCCAAAATAAAGAAATTAAAGATATTCGAATAGTATTTCAAAGTGATGAAGAGGCACCTGTCACGATTGAGGAAGTATCCATTGGGGAGATAGGAAAGTCTATAAAGGCTTCATTTGTGCATCATCCAAAAAACACACTCCCTGAAGCAGATTTTGTAGAATCTACAACCGGAAACTCGTTATTTAGCAGATTCAAATCTGATGATAATGGATCTGAGCAATTAAAGTACTACCTGATAGAAGGAATAATAGCGGATATCGTTCTGTTGGATGAACGAATTCAGGAATTTGCATTGGAGACCACACTTGATGAGAGTATCCCGATAACCCTGCAGCAGTATTATGAAAAACTCGGGATCTATATTCCGGCCAGGGAAACGTGTTGGCTCAACGATCCCTATTCAAATGAGTACCGGGAGAAGGTGGGAAAGTGGCTAAAAGTGAGACTTCCCGGAGCCGATTTTTTTGTTGTGCATATCGGCGTGCTTGAGAAACTCTTGCAACTCTCTAATTATCCGGATTCCGAGAAGTCAGTACAAATAGAAAAATATGTACACGATTTATCGAAGTTTTCACCTGACATTTTCAATAAAATTATCTTTATTTCAGGACGGGGAAGGCCGGACACCATTCCGGCTAAATATCGATTTTTAAATTATTCGAATATCGATCAGCTTCTTGAGAAGAGGATTTGTAAATCAACGCTAACCGGACTGCTGTATTCTGCAAGATCTTACGAAGAAATAATATGAAAGCTACATTGGTTCTGACACGTTTTGATGGGGATCCGCCCAGACATTTGTCTGATGCATTGGTTAAAGTCAGTACAAATAACAATACTTATTTTAGGGGTTTCTTCATTAATCGAGATGGAGTATCGTGTGCGCATCATACATTTATTGAGCAACCAGAGTGTGACACAATCTGGATTCTGAGTGATAATTTTCTAAATGATAAGCTAAGCAATGATTTTTTGGAGGTTTTAAAAAATTTTGACCAGCTACTGGTAGCGCTGCACAAAGGGGCTCAACTATATAACACTACGAGAGATAAGTTTATTGAGTTGTGTAATTTTATACCAGACGTCTATATAACAGAGACACATCACGTTCCGAGTTTCACTATTCCTGATTTATGCAATACTATCGTTGGCAGAGCTTTAGAAGAAGACAATGATAGGGTCATGGAACTCCATAAAGAATTAAACAACTTTATCTGCAAATATAATACATATAAAAAATCATGAACGTTTTAATTGCTTATTCCGAAGAGTTTGACCAGCTAAATGCTTTACGTCAATTTTTTAAGGCAAAAAAAGTTAAAATTGATGAAAAAACAACAGATTATGGGTCTTTTCCGATTCAGGATGTATTAAAATATGATTTACTGATCATCCAAAATCAGCTAAATCAGGATGTATCTGACCCAGCAGCTATCAAAAGCAACCCCGGATTAGAAATCGTTCGTGAGCTGAGGGCAAATCACCATTCGGGAATACCGGTTCTGTTGGTAAGTGAAAAATCCCTCAATAAATTTGAAAGAGATCTTGAAGAAAGTATTGCTCCGGAAAAGAGTACTGATCACGCTCTATTTATGATTTATTCCCCGGGTTTTAAAATTTACAGCTTGGAAGATGCTGAGTGGAATATGGAGGAAATACTGAAAATGAAACCTCTCTCTTCTGCATTAGTCACGGATGTTTGTGAAATGTTACTCGATTTAAAGGGATATTTAATTGATAAAGTAACACATAAGTTGAACTATATACCAAAAGAAAAGGATTCTCAAAATACTGATGAAATTGAAGAGGATTTAAAGCTAAGGTTGGATTGGGTTAGGTCGTTTCTAAATAAATTCTTTACCCCCGGAGAGATCATACGAATTGAGTTTGATCAAAGTGAGGAACACTTAATACGTGCACAATTAGAATTCGAGAGTGAGGAGTATGAAACTGTGCGGTCGGCTTTACGTGATAATATTGAAAGGGAAGTTGGTAAAAGAAAGAATGATATTTCTGATAAACCAAATGAAAAACGATTCAAAATTCTTCTCCTGGATGATGATCCATCATGGCTTAAAAACATCATCAAACCCCTGAATAGAACCTTTGAATTAGTTACAACTGCAGAAGCCAGTGAAGCTTTGAGCATCCTGGATCAGGATCCAAGTAATGAAATTGTAGCGGTCATTTCCGACTGGCGTTTGTACAAGGATTTTGGACAACAAACATACTGGCAGGAAATACAGGGTTATGATGTACTTCAGTATGCAGCCCGAACCGGCCACCGGGCGTTGATTGCTCTTACATCCCTGACCGATTCAGTCATTCATAAGATCCGAAATCACCTGGATGTGAATATATCCCTGATTACCAAAGATTACATAAGAGCTGAAGAAAATGCAGCCTTTTTAAGGAGTATTATTCTTGATAAATGTATTGAAATTGATTTGCAAATTGCATCCACACCTACTTCTAAAGGCTGGTTTAATGGCGGAGAACAGTCTTTGCATAACCAATATATTGAGTTGAGAAGCAGTGGTGACTGGGCTGTTACCGAGCATGAAATTTCAAAAACTGCGGATGAAGTATTTGAATATTACATGCAGGGTACGGATATCGATATTCAGAGATCTCTTGAACCTGTCAACAAAAAATTTGGGTTAAAATTGCAGCAGAAGGGAATTTATATCGTTGAAAACTGCCTGATTGTACGCAGAGTATGGCTTGGCTTATGGTGGAATCTGAATAAGTTTAATTTCCCTTACGCGCTGGATGATTATCCTGAGGTCAAGATTTTTTCAACAATAAGGCAAAGTTACCTGGATGAAGAGGGGGATAATGTCAGGGACGGGCTTGAAAAACTAGCTAACAATGCCAAACAATTGGCTTATAACCTTGGCTTTGTTAAAGAAGAACTTCCATTAAATGGCATATTACCGGAAGAGAAAAGCTGGCT
>PWMZ01000056.1 GCA_003559065.1 Candidatus Nealsoniibacteriota bacterium | reverse complement strand
ACAACATTTCTTCCTTTAGGGCCCAGGGTAACTTTAACTGCATTGGCTAATTTGTCGGCTCCTTTTTGAAGTTTTTTACGAGCTTCCTCGTTAAATAGTATTTTTTTAGGCATAGTTTTTTATTTAAGTTAATTTTATTCTATTATAGCTAAAATATCTTCTTGTTTGACCATTAGATACTCTTTATCTTTAATCTTAATTTCATTGGGTCCGTACTTGTTGAACAAAACTTTATTTCCTTTTTGAACTTCCATCGGGATAACTTTTCCCGAAGAGGTAGTTTTACCCGGTCCCACTTCTATAACTGTTCCTTGTTCCGACTTCTCTTTTTCGGCTGTATCGGGAAGTAAAATGCCCGATTCTGTTTTAGTCTCTTCTTTGTCGGGTTCTATTAAAATATAGTCTGACAATGGTTTAATTTTCATTGCTTTAAAGCATAGTTTATGTGTTCCCCATGCTTAATTAGTTTTTAGCAAACTTATTAGTTAACTGCTAATATCCATTTTAATCATTAAAACTCTTTTGTCAAGAGTTAAATAATAATTTAGATTTATTCCTTTTAAAAACCACGAGCTCTGCTAATAATCCTTTCAAATAAAAAACTAGGAGAGTTTTTGTCTTTTGGCTTTATTCCGATTAACCTCTTCAAGAACCTTTTTTCTTAGACGAATATTTTGAGGGGTTATTTCTAAATATTCATCATTATTCATTAATTCTAATCCTTTTTCTAAAGTAAGTCTTGCCGGCGAAGTTAAAACTATTGCTTCATCAGCTCCCTTAGATCGCATATTACTAAGTTCTTTTCCTTTTGTTGGATTAACTACCATATCTCTTCCTTTAGAAACATTTCCAATTACCATACCCTCATAGACACCTTCTCCTGGTCCAATATAGAGCTCTCCCCTTTCTTGTAGGTTCCAAAGAGAAAAACCAAGAGATTTTCCGTTAGTCAAAGATACCATTGAACCAACGGTTCGATGATCTATTTCTCCGACATATGGCTTGAAACCAATAACTTGGTTGTAAATTATTCCTTCTCCTCGAGTGCTAGTAATAAATTCCCCCCTATACCCTAAAAAGCCTCTGGTTGGTATTTCAAATACAATTATAGTATGATTTTTTTCTATTTTTAAATCCTTCATAACCCCTTTTCTTTTAGAAAGCTTTTCAATCACGGACCCAGCCATTTCGTTGGGGATATCAACAACTACTTCTTCAAAGGGTTCAAGTTTTTTTCCATCAATCTGTTTAAAAATAACATGAGGTTTAGAGACCTGTATTTCATATCCTTCTCTTCTCATGTTTTCTAATAAAATAGCAATATGAAGTTCTCCTCTACCATAAACCTTAAAATAATTATTAAAAGAAAAATCTATTTTTAACCCAACATTAACCTCTAATTCTTTTTTTAATCTTTCTCTTATTTGTCGGGTAGTTACAAATTCTCCTTCTTTTCCGCTAAGGGGTGAATTGTTGGCTAAAAAATTAAGAGATATAGTCGGTTCGTCAATATTAATTGCCGGTAAGGCCCCTTGATTTTCTTCAAGGCAAATAGTTTCATTAATGTAGATATCTGGCAAACCAGCTACCATAACAATATCTCCGGCTGAAGCTTGTTCTACTTCTTTTCTTTCAGACCCATTATCAATAAAGATTTTAGTTATTTTTCCTGGTCTTACTTCTCCGGTTATTTTTTTAATAAAAACATTACTGTTATTTTTTACTATCCCTTCATATATTCTAACTATAGCTAACCGGCCAATAAAATTATCGTAACCAAGGTTAAAAGATTGTGCTCTTAAGGGTTTTTTAGTTAATTCTAAAGAAGTGGCATTTGGCACTTGCTCTAAAATAGTATTTAACAAAGGAGATAAGTCTTTAGAATTATCTCTTAATTCTTTTTTAGCAATTCCGTCTTTCGCAATAGTATAAATAGTAATAAATTCTAATTGTTCATCACTGGCTCCTAACTCCATAAACAGAGCAAAAATTTCATCTTTAACCCAGTCTGGACGAGCGGCTGCTTTGTCTATTTTGTTCATTACAACAATTGGTTTTAGATCTAACTCTAAAGATTTTTTCAAAACAAATTTCGTTTGAGGCATGGGTCCTTCTTGAGCGTCAACTAATAATAAAACAGAATCAATTGATCTCAATACCCTTTCTACTTCTGAGCTAAAATCAGCATGACCAGGAGTGTCAACAATATTAATTTTTGTTCCTTGGTAACGAACAAAAGTATTTTTAGAGTAAATAGTAATACCCCTTTCTCTTTCTAAATCATTAGAATCCATGCTAGAACCCTCTTTAGCTTGACCAAATTGTTCAATTAAAGAATCAGTTAAACTAGTTTTTCCATGATCAATATGAGCAATAATAGCAATGTTTCTTATCTCCATTTTTTTAATCAATAAAAGTTAAGGCCACTCCTTGTTGGTTCCAACGGCCAGTTCTACCAATACGATGGATATAGTCTTGATAAGTGGCCGGTATATCATAATTAATAACATGGCTAACTCTAAAAAGATTAAGTCCTCGAGCTGCCACATCAGTGGCCACTAGAACTTGGACTTTATTTTTTTGAAATGATTTTAAGGCTTTTTGTCTTTGAAAGTTATTTTTATCACCATGAATCGATTCTGCCTGAAAACCCTTAACAATAAGTGTCTTGGAAATTCTTTCTACCCCAACCCTGGTTCTTCCAAAAACAAGCACCTTATTAAATTCTTTTTTATTCAAAAGTTCAGACAAAACGTTCATTTTATTTTTGCCGGATTGAATTCTAATAACATCTTGATCAACATTTTTAGAGGTATCTCTCGTTTTTATCGAAATTCTAATTGCCTTTTTAGTAAATTCTCTAATAATCGTTTCTATTTTAGAAGAAGCTGTAGCTGAAAAAAGAAGAACCTGTTTTTCTTGAGGCATTTTATTTATGATAAATCGAGTGTCTTTGATAAAGCCCATGTCTAATATTCTGTCTGATTCATCTAAAACAACACTATTGAATAAGCGAAGGTCGATTATTTTTCTTTCGATTAAGTCTTTTAATCTTCCTGGGGTACCAATAACTAAACTAGGACCACGACGAAGTTTAGAAATTTGTTTACCAATATTCATTCCCCCCACACAGCAAACCGAAAAAACTGACATTCCTCCAACTATCTTTCTAAATTCTAGATTTATTTGCATAGCTAATTCTCTGGTTGGAGTGATAATTAAAGCTTTCTCTTTCGAATTATTTGATAATTTATTAATTAAGGGTAATAAGAAAGCAACTGTTTTTCCAGTTCCGGTGTCGGCAATACCAACAACGTCTTTGTTTTCTAAAACATAAGGAATGATTTGATCTTGAATCGGGGTTGGTTTTTTATAACCTTTATTAAGTACATTTTTTATTAATTGTTGATTGATTTTAAAATCAGCAAAATTATTTTTAGCTTTATAATCTTCGTCTTTTTGATTTTTTATTGCTTTATTAATAAATTTATTTGGATTTATTTTAGTAGCAAAATTTCTCTTACCCGAACTAGACCTTTTATAGCGAGACTGATAAAAGGATTTTTTTGTTTTTCTTTTAAAGCTTTTTGTTTTCATATTTTTTTATAATCTAGGCTCTTTTTCAATAAAAAAAAGACCCATCGGTCTTGTTGATTTATTGTAAAATAAAACTATAAGATCTAATTATGCTAATAGTATACTATATATAACAAAAATAAGCAAGGATATGTATCTGACATTATGCAAGCTGTCAAATCTTGTCAAGTTTAGCTCCGGGTGGGAAAACAAGCTGGAACCTGTTTCATAAAGAAATAACTATATTTTAATTTTTCCCAAAT
Source organism: Candidatus Nealsoniibacteriota bacterium (assembly GCA_003559065.1). GTDB lineage: Bacteria > Patescibacteriota > Minisyncoccia > Minisyncoccales > GWA2-38-27 > PWMZ01. Next base: position 27 of record PWMZ01000056.1, on the reverse strand, counting down.
TTAGTCTTTTTAAAAACAGACTTCTTT
>PWMZ01000062.1 GCA_003559065.1 Candidatus Nealsoniibacteriota bacterium | reverse complement strand
TAGGATGAAGCCTGATGATTTTAGAAATCTTAACTTTTACTGAATCTTTGCTTAAATACTTTCCCCAAGACCAGGCAGCTATAGCTACATCAACTGAACAGCCCTTAGGATCTAGCCCCATCTTGTCAGAGCCGTAAAAAACAATTGGCCTGATATAGGCTTCTTGCAATTTATTCTCTTTAAGAGTTTTCAAAATAGCTTCTTGAATTTGTTTCTGAGAATAAGGTATTTTCATCTTTAAAGCTTGAGCTGACTTAAAAAGCCTTTCAACATGCTCTTTTAATCTAAAAACAGCTGGCCCTTTATCTGTTTTATAACACCTAATGCCTTCGAAAACTCCACTGCCATAATGCAAAGCATGAGTTAGAATATGAGTATTTGCTTTTTCTTTTTTAATTAATTTTCCGTTAAACCAAATTTTCATTTTATTATTTTTGCTCTTAAAGCAAAGTCTAAAATTGTTACAGCTAACATATTTTCAACTACTGGCACAGCTCTTGGCACAATACAAGGATCATGCCTTCCTTGAATTTCTAATAATTTGTTCTCCCCCTTCCTTACATCAATAGTCTTTTGCTTTTTAGAAATAGAGGGAGTCGGCTTAATAGCTAATTTTACCACAATCGGCATTCCATTACTAATTCCTCCCAAGATTCCCCCTGAATTATTAGTTTTAGTAGTAATCTTCCTTTTCTTAATCTGGAAAAAATCATTATTCTGAGATCCTTTAGCTTCAGCTGATTTAAAACCAAGCCCAAATTCTATTCCTTTTACTCCTGGAATAGAGAATAAAGCTTTAGCTATCTCCCCTTCTAAGGTGTCAAAGATGGGCTCTCCTAGGCCCGTAGGAGCATTTAAAACAATTCCTTCAATAATCCCTCCAATACTGTCTTTCTCTTGTCTTGTCCTATAAATTAAATTTTCCAATTTTTTAACTGATTTTAAATCAGCACATCTTAAATCATTCTGGTAAACGTTTTTTTTAATATCAGTTAATCCTGATTCTTTGGCTTTTAATTTTCCTATTTGGATTGTATGAGCTAAAGTTTCTATTTTTATCTTTTTCAATACTTTTTTAGCAATGGCTCCGGCCATGACAAAGCCAATAGTATTTCTGCCGGAAAACCTTCCTCCTCCCCTATAATCATTAAATCCTTTGTACTTTAAAAAAGCAGTAAAATCAGCATGGCCTGGCCTCATTAGATTTTTCATCTTCTCATAAGAAGAAGAATCAACATCTTTGTTTTGAGTCAAAAGGCAGATTGGAGCCCCAGTAGTAAAACCATTAAATATTCCTGATAAAATCTCTACTTTGTCTTTTTCTTTTCTTTGGGTAGAAATATTAGATTGACCGGGCTTTCTCTTGTCTAATTCTTTTTGAATGTCTCTCTCTTTAATTTTAATCCCAGGAGGACAGCCATCAACAACTATGCCTGTGCATTTTCCATGGCTTTCTCCAAAACTAGTTATTCTAAATAGTTGACCTAAAGTATTCATGTATTTTTTCAGCTGTTTCTTTAATTGACTTGTTAGCATCAATTGTATAATCAGCTGATTTTTCATATATTGGAGTTCTTTCTTTTAAAACTTCTGGCACTTCATCTAAAAAGCTTTTCTTTGTCAAAGAAGGCCTTGGATCATCCTTTTTTAACCGGTCAATAATTATTTCTAGGTCTGATTTTAACCAGAAAATCAAGCCGTTTTTTTTCAAATTAATAATATTTTTTTCATTTAAAATAACTCCCCCGCCTGTGTCAATAATATGTTCTTTTAATTCAGAAACTCTTTCAACTATCAAAGATTCTATTTTTCTGAATTCAGGCCAGCCATATTTTTCAACTATTTCTGGAATTGCTAAGCTAGCTTGTTTTTCAATTTCTTTATCAATGCAAATAAAAGGCTTTTTCATTTTCTGGCTCAAATATTCAGCTACGCTTGTTTTACCAGTAGCTCTATAACCTATTAAAACAATATTACTTTTCATAGTTTTTTAAATACTTGGTAAAAGTCTTCAAATGATTTTCTAACGCATTTTTCATCTTTTATTATAATGCCTGGCACTCTTAATCCTAATACAGAAAAAGCCATGGCTATTCTATGGTCATTATAGCAGTCAATTTGACCTCCGTGAAGCTCTTTTTTACCTGAGATTATCAAGCTGTCCTTTTTCTCTTTTACATCTACTCCAAGCTTTTTTAATTCTGTAGCTACTGCTTTTATTCTGTCGCATTCTTTAAACCTTAAATGCCCTATATTGCAAATCTCTGTTTTTCCTTGAGCTAGAGCAGAAACAACAGCTAAGCTGGGAACAATATCAGGGTAAGAATTCATATCTATTTTTTTAATACTTTTTAATTCTTTATTATTCTCAAGAGTTATTTGGTTTTTTTCTTTTTTCACCTGACAGCCCATTTTCTTTAACAAATCAACAAAAATCTTGTCTCCCTGAGTGGAATCTTTCCTTAAGTTCTTTATTGTTATTTTTCCCTTACAAAGAGCAACAGCAGCGAAAAAATAGGAAGAATTGCTGTAGTCACCCTCGATCTGATAATTCCTGGGCTTGTATTCTTGGTTATTTTTAATTAAAAATTCTTTGTAATTATTATTTTTAACTTTCACTCCAAAGTCTTTCATCATCTGGCAAGTAATATCAATATATGGTTTAGAACTCATTTTACCAATACATTTTACTTTCACATCTTTTTTAGCGTAAGGAGCAGAAATCAAAATAGAAGAAAAATACTGGCTTGAGATTTCTCCTCTTAATTTAGTTGTTCCTCCTTCTAAGGTATCACCCTGAACTTCAATGGGCAGATAGTTATTTGAAGATTTAATTTTTACTCCTAAGCCTTTTAAACCATTAATTAATTCTTTTATTGGTCTTCCTTTTCTCATTCTTTCTGAACCATCAATAATAACCTTGTTATCTGCTAAGGCTGCAAAACTGGCTAAAAATCTGGCTGTTGCCCCTGAGTTTCCAATAAAAATTTTTTTATTCAATACTTTGATTTTTTTCGAAGTAATTATTATTTCTTTTTTCTTGACTATAAATTTAACATTAAGGCTTTTTAAAGCTTTCATGGCGTATTTTTGGTCTTCTGCTATCAAGGGATTTTTCAAAACAGTTTTTCCTTTAGCTAAAGAAGCAATAAAAAAGGCCCTTAAAGTATGGCCTTTTGAAGCTGGAGCTTCGATAACAGTTTTAATTTGTCTTTCTAAAGGAATAATTTTTATCATAAGTTATTAATAAATTCTCTGGTTAAAGGGCCGAAATAGCCGATAGCAGGAGAAATATTATTAGCTGCTTGAAAAGATCCCAAAGCATTTCTAGTTAAAGCCCCGAAATAGTCAGTTTCCTGACCCAAGGATCCAGGACCTGTTTGAGCTATTAAAAACCTTTGAGAATTTAAGAATTGCTGCAAACATCTTACGTCTTCTCCTTTAGACCCAATAGTTAAGTTTCTATAAAAAATACAAATAGGTTCTTCTTTTATTATTTCAACTTTCTTCCCTTTTAAAATATCTTCTATATTAGAAATCACTGCTGGATCAACCTGGAAAGCATTTAACAAATTAACAATTGAATTAATTTGAGAATTAGTTAAAACTTGGGTTGTTTTTACTTCTTTTGTCTCTGTTTCTATTTCTTCTAAATTTTCTTCTTTACTATTAAAAACAGCTTTTAAATCTCTATTTTCTTGGATTGAAATAGTATATTCTTTTTCTTTGCTTAATATTTCATCGTTCTCTTTCCAATAAGAGAAATAATAATTTTTAAAAGGAACAGCTCTTATAGTTATTTCTGTTCCCTGCCGGTAAGTTCCCTGGCCTTCGATCATTCCCATTCTATCATTATTGACTGTTAAAGAAATTGTATAGCTTGGAGTAGAACTGCTGCCACCTCCGCCTCCTCCTGTTGATGTCCTTTCAAAATTAGCTGTTACTGATTTGTTAT
>PWMZ01000033.1 GCA_003559065.1 Candidatus Nealsoniibacteriota bacterium | reverse complement strand
CTTCCTCTCTCTTTCTTTCTTCTTCTATTTTTCTTTCTTCTTCTATCTTTTCTCGACAAAGGTTAGCTTGTTCTTGAGCTTCTTGGTTTTGAGGATCTAAAGATAAAACTCTTTCAAAAGATTCTAAGGCTTGTTGCAAATTACCTTCTTTCAGGGAGGCTTGGGCTTGTCGAGATATTTTTTCAATTTCTTCTCTTTTTCTTTCTTCTTCTTTTTTCCTTTCTTCCTCTCTCTTTCTTTCTTCTTCTATTTTTCTTTCTTCTTCTATCTTTTCTCGACAAAGGTTAGCTTGTTCTTGAGCTTCTTGGTTTTGAGGATCTAAAGATAAAACTTTTTCAAAAGATTCTAAGGCTTGCTGCAAATTACCTTCTTTCAGGGAGGTTTGGGCATGTTGCAGAGGTTGATTGGTTTGTTTTTTAACTAGCTCTTCTTTTTTATCTGTTTCTTTTTCACTTTGAGTGTTCCCTCCTTTTTTTAATTCATCAATATCCTTTTTCATTGTCTTGATGAATTTTTTTTGTGAAGAATCTTTTTTAGAAGCCATATTTTATTTTATTTTTTTTAAAAGAGATAAATTAATTCTTCCTTGATCGTCGACAGAAAGAACTTTCACTGAAACTAAATCTCCTTCTTTAACCACGTCTTCCACTTTTTCTACTCTATTTTTAGAAAGCTTGGAAATGTGAATTAAACCATCTTGGCCAGGTAAAACTTCTACAAAGGCACCAAAATCTAAAACTCTTTGTACTTTTCCTTCAAAAACTTCACCAGGCTCTACTTCTCGGACAATATTTTTTATCCAGTCTAGAGCTTTTTCGGCCGCCTCCTTTTTCTCTGAAGTAACAAAAACTAGTCCTTCAGGATCAATATCTATTTCGGCGCCGGTTTTATCTATAATTTCATTAATAACTTTCCCGCCTGAACCTATCACTTCCCTTATTTTCTCAGGTTTAATTTGTAATGTCAATACCCTAGGGGCATACTTAGAAAGTTCAGCCCTTGGCCCGGGTAAAGTTTTTTCAATAACGGTTAAAATTTCTTCTCTCGCTTTTTTCCCTCTAGCCAATGCCTCCTTCATTATCTCTTGGGTAATACCATCTATTTTAACATCCATTTGCAAAGCGGTAATACCTTCTTTGGTTCCTGCTATTTTAAAGTCCATATCTCCATGGTGGTCTTCTGGCCCCTGAATATCAGTTAATACTTTGTAGTTTTGGTTATCTTTTTTAATTAAACCAATGGCAATACCGGCGGCCGGTCTTTTAACCGGAACTCCAGCATCCATTAAAGCTAGAGAAGAAGAAGAAATAGAGGCCATTGATGTTGAGCCATTAGAAGAAAGCATTTCCGACACTATTCTAATAGTGTAAGAAAAGTTATCAAAATCAGGAATTAAGGGGATCAGAGCTTTTTCAGCCAATAACCCATGTCCTATTTCTCTTCTACCCGGCCCCCTTAAAGGGCGAGCTTCTCCAACAGAATATGGTGGAAAATTATAGTGGTGAAAGAATCTTTTTTTTCCATCAACTTCCATCCCTTCTACTATTTGATGGTCTCCGGGAGGTCCTAGGGTCAAAATAGAAAGGCCTTTGGTTTTCCCTCTTCTAAACAGTCCAGACCCATGGGTTCTGGGTAACAAACCTGCCTGACAAGAAATTTCTCTTACTTGATCTAATTTTCTTTGATCAACTCTTTGCTCTTTTTCTAAAATATTTTTATGAATTAAATCATCTGTTTTTTTATCTAAAATATCGAGAGCTATCCCTATCCCTTCGGGGAATTTTTCTTCTACTTCAAAAACAAGATCTTTTTTAAGCTCAGCCATACTTTCTTTTTCCGCTTTTTGTTCAAAAAGTACTTTTTCTAGCTTTTGATCTAAAAAATCGTTAACTGTTTTTAATAAGTCTTTATCAATTTCTTTTTTTTCTAAATTAATCTTTTCTTTCCCTATTTGTTTGATAATTTCTTTTTGGAAAAGAATGAGTTTTTTTAAGGGCTCTTGGGCAAAAGCCAAAGCCTCTAAGATATCTTCTTCTTTTACCTCTTTTGCTCCTCCTTCTATCATATTTATTAAAAGATTTTCACCTTCTAAGATACCGGCGAAAATAATGTCAAAATCACTTTCTTCTCTTTGTTTATAAGAAGGGTTGATAATAAGTTCTCCGGCTACCTTGACCACTCTTACTGCTGATAAGGGGCCGGCCCAAGGAATATCAGAGATAGATAAGGATAAAGAAGCTCCAATTAAACCTAAAATATCGGGGTCATTCTCATCATCCCAAGAAAAGACGGTCGTTATTATTTGGGTTGCTTTTTTAAAATCAGAGGCAAATCGGGGTCTGATAGCTCGATCAATTAAACGCGCATTGCAAACTGCCCGATCGGACGGCCTTCCTTCTCTTCTAATATATCTTGCTCCTCCTATTTTACCGGCAGCATAATATTTTTCTTCATAATCCACGGTTAAAGGAAAAAAACCAAGCCCTGGTTTTTCTTCTCCCATGGTAGCGGTAACTAAAACGGTCGTTTCTCCTAATTTAATCATTACTTGACCGTTTGCTTGTTCGGCTAATTGTTCAAAATCACACTCTATTTTTTTTCCTCCTATTTCTAAATCAAATTTATTTTCCATAATTAATTTTTTCGTAAAAGATATTTTTCCTTTCCTAGGTCGACAAACTCATCCGACTCTTCTCTTAAAGCAGAAGATGAAGATTTTCCAAAAGCCATTACTTCCACTCTTTTCCCCCTATTTTTTAAATATTCTACTAAAGAAACAAAATCACCATCGCCGGAAACTAAAACCAAAACATCTATGCTTGGAGCTATTCTAATGGCGTCTATTACTATTCCTACATCCCAATCGGCTTTTTTAGCCCCACCATAAAATTCCTGAAGATCTTTAACTCTTGTTTCTAATCCTAATTTTACTAAAGCCTCAAAAAAAGCCCTTTCTTCTCCAGTTTTCGTTTTAACCACGTAAGCAAAAGCCCTAATTAGGCTTCTTTTGCCAATAGCTACTTTTAAAATTTCTTTAAAATTAACCCTCGAGTGATGAATATTTTTAGCTGAATGGTAAAGATTTTGAACATCTATTAAAACACCTACTCTTTGCCCTTTGTGTTTAATAATCATCTTATTTTTTAAGCCCCATTTTTTTAACCAATTCCTGATATTTTTTAGGACTGTCTTTCTGGAGATATTTTAAAAACTTTCTTCTCTGAGTAACCATTTTTAATAGCCCTCTTTTAGAATGAACGTCCTTAGGGTGTTTTTTCAAGTGAGCAAGCAAAAGTTCAATCTCTTTTGATAAAAGAGCTACTTGGACTTCGGCTGAACCGGTATCTTTCTCGTGAAGTTTAAAGTCTTCAATCACTTTTTGTTTTTCTTCTGAATCTAACATATTATTTCTTATTGTACTGAAAAATAAAAAAAAAGCAAATCATTCTCCTTTAATAATAGCTAATGGTTTAAGCCTTGCTACTTTTTGGGCAAGATTAGCTTTAAAAAGTACTTTTACCACCTCGTCAACATCCTTATAAGCAAAAGGCGATTCTTCAACAATCCCCTGTAAAGATCGGCATTTTACCAAAATTCCTTTCTCTTTTAATTGTTTAATCACCTCTTTTCCTTTAAATTTCCTTTTAGCTTCTCCGCGAGACATAGTTCTACCAGCTCCATGAGCTACCGAATAAAAAGCTTCTTTCCCTTTTTCCGTTCCTGTCAAGATATAAGAAGAGGTTCCCATAGATCCAGGAAGTAAAACCGGTTGGCCGACTTTTTGATATCTCTCAGAAACCTCAGGATGAAGAGCGGGAAAAGCCCTGGTACTTCCTTTCCGATGAATGGCTAATTCTATTCCTTCATATTTTTCTTTTTTAATAATATTATGAGCGACATCGTATAAAAGAGTTAAAGAAGATTGGAAGTTCTCTTCCCATATTTTTCTGACAGAATAAGTAATCATTTG
>PWMZ01000054.1 GCA_003559065.1 Candidatus Nealsoniibacteriota bacterium | reverse complement strand
TCGTTTTGGAATATTTTGGTTCCCGAAATCAGTTAGTATTTCGTTCACCCCCAGACGATTTAAAATGTTTATCCTTCGAACTTAATTCTTTATATAACTGGTCTTTGGCTCCACGTAAATACAACTGTGTTGTGTTGAGTGATGAATGTCCTAAAAATTCACGTACACCATCGGTGTTGATACCTTGTTTTAGTAGCTCGACAGCTCGGTAATGCCGGCAGGAATGATGATGAAATTCCTTGCTAATTCCGAGCTGACGCTTTGCTTCCGCTACTATCCTCCGTATTGAACCGTTGGACAGGGGTTTACCTTGTCCATTGTCAAAAATGAAAATGGAGCTACGGTAATGTTTTTCAAACCAATTTATTTTGTTGTACAAACTTTCTGAAATGTAAACGTTCCTGGATTTACCGCCTTTGCCTTCTTTTACCCGAATGTAACGCTTTTCGTTTTCGGATCTAACTTGTGAAAACTTAAGCTTTCTTACTTCGTTACTACGCAATCCGGCTTCAAATGATATTTCAAAAAGTAAACGGTTTCTTTCTGTTAAATCTCGTCTAGAGAACTCTAAATCTTCGATGAGCTTCCTTCTTTCTTCGTCAGAAGGTATGAATATGTCTTTTTCTCCACTATCACGATTTAGCTTTATACGGTATTCACGCTTTAAATATTTTAGATAACAGTTGATTGACTTCGCTAAATTGTTCTTTGCTGACTGTGTTAAATCTTGGTTGTAAAGCCACTCCGCAATATCGTAATCATCTGTTTTTTCTATTTCAATGTCTACTCGTTTTAGTGAATTCACATATTTTTTGATGGTTAAAATAGAATAACCTTCACCTAAAAGATAATTTTTGAAACGTTTTAGGTTCAGACTACCACCCCAGATTTTTTAAATTCGTTTAAAGTAATTTGTTTTCCTCGCTTTTTGAAATCTTGAGTAAGATCTTTTAGATATATTGTTTTAAAACCACCTGCATTATTATCATATGAACATGGAATACATTGCCAAACGTTTCTCTCTCCTAATTTATATCTGTGATGTTCAGTAATTCTTTTACAAAATGGACAAAAATATTCCTCGATATGCGATTGGATATTTTTGTAACAACCTCGGCAGATATCTTTTTTACTAAAGTAATAGGCATCTTTGTATTTGCAATAATCTAACAAACGACCTTTATAATCTGTTTCCGCTTCGCCGTTAAAGTGAACGCAATGTTCATTAGATATACCATCAGTTTTCCACGCTTTACCATGTATCATATCCGTTCCCCCAGGGTTCCATTAAAGAAATAGGAATGGTGAGCAGGAAACGACAAAGAAACCTGCCCACCTCCGTTTATCATCACAGACGTAGCCGGGTGCAATCCCACCAAAAGTTGCCGTTTTTGTATCATGTTTCGGTATTCGCATAATAGTAGAGTTCTATATATATCTTATGTCTTGTAATTTGTGTTGATCAAAAGATTTAACGGTACGACAAACGACTTAAAAAAGTGATAATGGATATAGCACCCCCCCCTTCCTGCGAAAGGAAAAGGAAATTTTCCTTTTTTCCTCGGTAACAACCTGCGGATGGAAAATGTGTCGGCTACACTCGGTTACTTGAGGAACAATGAGTATAGATTGCCTCACACAACGCCGACAATTTATTTAGTTTCACTCTCCTACGAGAGCAGGGAGATGCCTTTCGGCTGGTCCCCCTGCCCTGGACACAACGTAGGAGTATAATTTATGAGTAGTGAGTTAGGTTATTCGTTCATACTGGCTATTATTCTGTTTTCAGGGGATATGTCTTGATAGAATTTAGCTTCCCTGTTTTTTTGTTTCATTTGTTTGATTACTTGAGCTACACGAAAGTTTTCGCTATCTCCAATACCGTACAGATCTAATTGATGTTCTAATGATAGATTGCCATCGTCATTGATGGCTACTTCTTCTTCTACTTTTTTACTTTTGTGTACAGCTTCTTCGAGAACTTGCTTAAGCATTCTATTTTTTTGATCTTTGATGTCAAATACCATTATTGCCACACCTTCGAGATTTTATTGTTCCACCAATCCGGCAGGTAGTTATATCCAACTAGATTTTTTGCACAATCGTAGGTAAGCCCCTTTGCAGGGTGGTTTTTGGATGTATCAGGATATCCTACTGTGTTTTCACAGATGTATTTTAGGTAATTATTGAACATTGCGATAACGTCAGATACCGCTCCGCTACGTTCTAACGCCATGTTCCAACCCGATGAGTATTTGATAAGCAGATTTGTGTTTTGGCTACTCATAACTCCGTAAACGTCTAAAATACGTAAACTTTGGATAGTCATTACGAGAGATGTACTTTTATGTGAGAGTACAGTTACTTGGCTTTGAAATTCCTTCGCTGGTTTGCTACTAAAATTTCTGCCGGAAATGCCCATCATAGCTACATCATCAGCTACAACGATTTTTTCTTGATCGTCAGACGGTATTTGGTCTAATTCTTCGATATGTTGTATTTTAAAAGGTAGCTCCCGGGAAATATCTCTACCTCCGAGTTGGAAAGCTTGAATACCACTTTCAACAGCTTTTTCAATCAGTACAAACGCTGTGGCTGTTTTTCCGCTCCGCCCGGTTCCACGTAGAACGACTACGTTATTGTTACGTAGTCTTTCGAGCATGGACCGGTAGAACTCTTTTTGGTAATACTCAAAATCCGGAGATAATTCGGATAACCAGGTAGGTACACCTGGGTAAGATATCCGATTATTCAACTGCACTACCCCCTGTGTTTGGTTGTTTTAACTGGATTTCATCGGGTATTTTCGTAAACCTCGGCGGATTTGGTTTGTCCTGGTAGACGTTGTTCCAGGAACCGACAAAGTTTTTTATACGCTTTTTTGCTTCACCGTATCCGTAAACTTGTGGTAAGGTGAGATGTAGAATATCAGTTTCTACGATTTCCCTTGTGATTTCTAATAGATCATCGAAAGTTTCACGATGCAATAAAAAATCGAAGTGGGACATATTTTGAAACCACGCGAATTTAATTGTTTGTTCCTCCAGGTTTACTTCTTCAGCAAAGTAAACAGGGGATCCTTCAATTTGTTGATACGCCATTACACCCTCTGTTTTACATTCCGCCCACGCTTGTTTACCGAATTGAAAGAATTTTATTTGGTTGCTTTCTCCGTTACATTCAAAGAGTAACACTCTATCAACTTGTATGATTGATTTTAGGTAAATTTTACCGATGATGAAGCCGAGTATAAGAGCAACAGCAGAACCCCAGAATACGTATGTATAAAGGATGTAGAACCCAACGATGAATCCTATGTACTCCCACTTCGAACGTATCCATAAGGACATATCCCGTAGTCCTGCGGTTAAAGTGTAGATTTCCATTTTTTTTTCTTTTTTTACAGGATGTTCCTGTTTTAGTTGTTGTTCTTCGAACTGTTCTTCTGTATCGTCTATGTTGTTGTCGATAAGAGCTTGACGATATTGGTTTGCTTTTTCACTCATGTCCGTTTTGTTAATAAAAACCCCTCCGTATAGTGTTTTCTTCTTCACGTACTATCTTTTTTCCTGCTACATAATACATGATTACCGTTACCAAGAAGACGCTAAACGTCGCTTTGGTTTGAAATCTGTTCCAATCCGCTGTTGAAAATTCGATATCCGCCCTACTCGGTTTCTCCGGATCCCAATGCTCCTCGCCTCGTTGGTCTGTTACTAATTTGTTTTCAAAACGATATTCATACTGATCTATTTTGATTACTAAATTTAACCTCCCATGAGGTAAAGTAAGGTTAAAATGTGTTTTTCCCTCTTCGATTACTCCTGCTCCATACTGCTCTCCGTTTAGTATGATTTCGTAATCGCTTTCATTCTTCCAGGTTTCTAAATATATTTCTAACTCTTGGTACCAATACCTGGCTGAAATTTCGAAAACAAAGTTACTATCTTTCATCGTTGTATGTCCGTGCAAACCTGTATGTCCCTTT
>PWMZ01000029.1 GCA_003559065.1 Candidatus Nealsoniibacteriota bacterium | reverse complement strand
GTATCAGGAGACGAATATTTAAGATTTGATAATGGTCCGATACCGAGAATGGCTGAAAAAATATTGAAAAAAATGAACGGAAGGGAAATTAAAATCACCAGAAAAAAGATCGGTTTTGGGTATAATGACCAGCAACATATTGAGCCATTAAAAGATTTTAATGAAAGTTTATTTTCTCCGAAAGAATTACGGCTTTTAGCGGAGATTGCCGGCAAATGGGAAAAACTTACCGGGACGGAAATGAAAACCGCCTCTCACGGCGAAGCTCCCTGGATAGCCACTAAACCGAATGAGGTTATAGATTATAATCTGGCCTATTATAGGAACAAATACGGCGAAATGGATAAATGACTGTCTATAATATTATACCTCTTTCCCTATTTCTTTAGCAATTTTTAGATAAAAGTCTTGCCATTCTTTATCATTAACTTTCTCTAAAAGCCTTGGATAATCTCCTTTATTTTGGCATTTCATAAGTTGACTGCCAAGATTTACCGGATCAATATGCCAATCGAATTTTGCTCTTGCTTTTTTAAGTAATTCAAAAAAATTCCAACCTTTTTCTTTAATAATGAAATAAAGGTCCATAAAGTCTCTCGTTCTGGGATTTTGAGATATGGTAAAAGCTTTATTAGTGGCAATATCTAAGAGACTGTCCACTTTTAATCCTTTTACCTTTTTAGGTTTTTCAATTTGTTTGAAAGGATAATAAGTAAATTCCAGTTTTAATATTTCATTTTTATTAAAATAGAGGAAAAAAAGATTACGGTTAAAACTTTTTTGAGAATCAAACTTCTTATACCCTAAAAACCCCTTGTTTTTTTTCAAAAAAACAACAATTGATTCCGTATTAAATTCTTTTTCGCTGAAAAAATCAAGATCTTCGGAAAAACGATAGGGTAAATAATAAGTTATCAGAGCAGGATCTCCCGATAGATAAAAATTGTCGTTAATTACCTTGTCTTTTGATATGATTTCTAAAGTTTTTTTCTGCTTTTTAGTTAAGATTTTTTGTTCCATAAAATATATTCTAAAAATCTTTTTCTGTCGGGATCAAGGTGAAGCTTATGCCAATACTTTTTTAAGCTTTTTCTGTCTATTTTTGATCCGCCCAAACCAAAGTTAATCATTTGCTCAAGTTCCCAAATGGTTTTTGCTTCTTTTGATTTGAATTTTTTAGTATCAACAGACCAATTGTACATACCTTTATTATATAATTTTTTGGGAGAAGAAACAAAGATTATTTGAATTATTTTTTTAAAAAGCTATTATTACTTTATGAATTTTAGAAAATATCTCCTTTCTCTTAAAAACTTTATTATAATTTCTTCTTTAGTTTTTATTCTTTCCAGTTTTCTGGCTTATTTTCTAGCTAGTACTTCTTATTTGGAATACGAGAGTATTATTGAAAGAATGGGAGAAAAATTAGAGCCGATTTTTGAACTTTCTTCTTTTAATCAATTTCTATTTATATTAGTAAATAATACCGTTACTTTATTTTTAGCTGTTATTTTAGGTTTATTACTAGGGATATTTCCTTTATTGGTTTTATTTCTAAACGGCATGATGTTAGGGGTTGTAGCTCACTTTACTCCTTTTTCTTTGTTTGTTGTCAGTATTGTTCCTCATGGAATATTGGAAATTCCCGCCCTTATTCTATCTTGTGCTATTGGATTAAAATTGGGGAAAACTCTTTTTTTGAAAGAAAAAGCAATTATTAAAAAAGAAATAAAAATGGGGGTTTTATTTTTTTTAAAATTTTTATTACCTATTATAATTATAGCTGCTGCTATTGAGGTTTATCTAACTTCTTTTCTTCTGCAGATTTAATTTCTGCCAAGGCAATTTAGAAATACCTGCTAATTTTAATTCTTTAACTAATCTATGCTGTAATACCGAAAAGACATTTTCAATTCCTTTAAAGCCTCGGTAGAATGAGCTGATATGGTTTCAATATCCAGTTGCCTCATCGCTTTTTGAAGCGATGTGGTTAGTTTTGATGATTCTTCAAATATTCTTTTATTCTTTCACGATCCTCGTTTTCCTTATTGCCCTTGAAATAGAGTTCTATGAATTCAATACGTTGTTCTTGTTCAAAATAGCAATAAATAACACGCAAAAGGTGGTTATTCCGAAGAGCGCGACATGCCAAGTGCGCTTTCACTAGTTTAATCTTTGATGAAGAGTGAATGATTATAAAGTTTTTACCAATACCGGTTGGGGCGGCAAGAAGAACTTTCTTGAACTTTTTAAAGTCGTCATCCAATGTCTTGTGCTTTTTGAAAAGCCGCTTGAATTCTTTTTTAAATGCCGGGATTTCATCAAAGTTCATCGTATTCTCTAACGGAAGTTTTTTCCGGGCGATAAAATACGTGTTCGTACTCAAGGGCTTCTCTCTCTTTCGCAGCAATCCATGGGGTATCTTTGTGTGATAGCACAGAAATTTGAGTAGCGGTTAAACCACCAAGCCGATCTATCTCCCAGTCAATGTGAGCCAATTCCTGTGCCGAGAGGGCCGAAAGATTAAGTGGCTCGTTGGGATTGATGAGATACTTGGTTTGTTCGTGTTTGTAGAATTTGCTTTTTATCTTCTCAACCTTTTTTTCCTCCTCCATTCTGTTTATAAGGCTTGTGAACATTACGGGAGTGGGGCCATAATGATTTTTAATGTACTTGGCACCGATAAGCTGTTCCTCAAATTTTTCGTAGTAATCAAAATCAATAAAATACAATAACTTATAAAGTGTTGTTTGTCCGATATTTGGTTTCCCTCCAATTTTTGTGAGAATATATAAAAGCGTTTGCTCAAACTTTTCCGCTTTTTCTTGCGGTACGCTGATACGAAATTGCTCTTTGACTCGCTTGGCCGTTTTTTTGTCTCTGACAATCGTTACCTTTGGAGTCACGTCATTTTCGTCAAGAAAGTTTTTCAGGGATATATCAAAAACACTCGCAATTTTCTTTGCTTCAGATATAGTAAGTTCTCGCTCTCCATGCTCAATTTGTATGTAGGTAGGGCGAGAAATATTAAGTTTTGACGCGAGAAACTCCTGCGTCATCTGTCGTTTGGTTCGTTGTTGTTGTATAAATTTTCCAAGATTAGTCATATGTATTCATTTTAAGTGATGTAGAATTTCTTGTCAATAGACATGTAAAGAAAGTTATACATACTCTCCTTCTTGAAATTTTTTCTGGGGTAACTATAGTAAAAAATTGTTTATCTTTAATAATTCATTATAAACTATACCTACACAAAACTTTGACTTGTCGTAAGGGTTGGTTAAATAAAGAAAAAAGATATTGCTTTTTCTGGCGGACGTGGGCAATATCCACTGTATTTTGACTGTCTTTTTTCATTATACCTTATTTAATTTCAGTGTCTTTTTATTTTATAGAAGTAATGGCCTTTCGGTGTCATTTCAGCTTACTAATTGTGGGAGTTTTTAAATATGTCAAAAATATGGTAATATTTAAAAATCTATTATGAAAAAAGAGTTTTTTACCTCAGAGTCAATAACTTCAGGCCACCCAGATAAAATAGCGGATCAAATATCGGATGCGGTTTTAGATGCTGTTTTTGAAAAAGATAAATATGCCAGGGTGGCTTGCGAAGTATTCGTTGGGATGGGATACGTTGTTGTTGGAGGAGAAATAACAACCGACAGCTATATTGAGGTTTTAGAAATTGCAAGAAACGTAATCTTGGATATTGGCTATGATAAGCCCGAATACGGCTTTGACGGGCACACGGTTGCGGTTTTAAACAGCATACACAAGCAATCTGCTGATATTGCTCTTGGGGTTGGTAAAACAGGCTCAAAAAAGCAAGGAGCGGGGGACCAGGGGTCAACAATAGGGCATGCCAGTAAAGAAACCCCGGAATTAATGCCTTTGCCCATAATGCTTGCTCATAAGCTTGCTAAAAGAATGGAAAAGGTTAGGAAAAACAAGGTCCTTCCCTATTTAAGGCCCGATGGCAAAACTCAAGTTACGGTGGAATATAAGGATGGGAAACCGAAAAGATTGGAAAATGTTGTTATTGCTGCCCAGCATGATGAAAATATTTCTTTG
>PWMZ01000004.1 GCA_003559065.1 Candidatus Nealsoniibacteriota bacterium | reverse complement strand
GTGGACCCGCGGGGAATCGAACCCCGGACTCATCCATGCCATGGACGTGTGTTACCGCTATACCACGGGCCCTTATTACTAAATGTTATCAAATTTTTTTAAAAAAATCAAAGCAAATCATTTTTTATAAGAGTTTATAAGATAGTCGAGGATTTTTCTTTTTTCTAATTTTTGCTTCCAAATGCTATTTTTACGGTCTGGGTTTATGTAAATTTTTTTAGAAAAATTAATTTTATTCTGGAAATTTATTAAATTTTGTTTTTTAGAAATAACGATTTCTTTGTATTTTACATCAACCTTGCTTTCTATATCAAAGTTCTTTAATAGCCCTTTAATTAAATTAAGTATTTCTAAATTATTTTGGTATCCTCTAATTTTTCTATTATTCTTGTATTTATATGCACAACCTTCGTCATCAAAAAACGCTCGAAGAAATATTTTTTTCTCGACCAAGGAGGCCCTTCTGATATATTGTTTTATTTTTTGTGCTTTGCTTTTAAAATAATTAGCAAGCTCAACATGATGGTATGAAATACGATGAACTCCCGTTTTTTCGTAAAATTTATAATAAGGGGTCAAGCCGAACAATGTTTTCATATTCTTTTTTATTGAGTTGATTAAAAACAAGCTTCTATTTTGATAAACACAGCTGACTTTTTTAATCTCACCGTCAAACATAAAATGAGCAGTAAGAAAGATTAGCTCAGCTGTCCATTTTTTGGGCTTCCTAATTATTCGGCCTGGTACGCACTTGCCCTTTCTTTCTTCTAGATTGAATTTAATTATTCTTTTCGTAGCCTCTTTTTTTATTTCCTCTTTTGCCTTTGAAGAAAGAGGGATATCGTAAATATATTTATAAGCCGTAGTTTTAGAAAGATTAGTGTTTTCTATAATTTTATTTAAAGTACAACCTCTTCTTCTTAACTCTCTGCACTTTTTTATTATTGAACAACTTGTTTTTTCCATATTTAACTTATTTTTCAAAAAAGTTAATTATTTTTAAAAAACACAGATAACTTACAAAATTATCTGTGTTCAAAAATACATTTTTGTGCCCCCGGCAGGGCTCGAACCTGCGGCCTTGAACTTAAAAGGTTCCTGCTCTTCCAGCTGAGCTACGAGGGCCATTTAATTAATATATACTATAAACCTTGTTTTTTCAAGTCTTTTAGCATATTTTTCTGTTCTCGAGTTAATTTTTTAGGAATTTCAATGTTAACCTGTACATACAAATTTCCTTTTCCGTAAGCGGAGAGTCGAGGAAGTCCTTTACTAGAAATACGAAAAACCTTGCCCGACTGAGTACCACTTGGAACTTTAAGTAAAAGTTTTTTTCCATCCAAAGAAGGAACTTCCACCTCGTCTCCCAAAACCGCTTGAGAAAAGGTAATATTGACTGAACAATATAAATCATCCCCTCTTCTTTGAAAGGTTTTATGTTTTTTAACAAAAACGCGGCAGTATAAGTCCCCTCCTGGTCCATTTTTTTTACCCGCTTCTCCTTGATTTTCTACTTTTATTGTCTGGCCGTTATCAATTCCGGCCGGAATATTGACGGCAACTTGTTTCTTTTTCTTGACCCTTCCTGTTCACTTACATTCGTTGCAAGGTTTTTCCGGCTTGTTTCCTTCACCACCACATTGCGGACATTCGGTTCTTTGGGCAAAAGACCCTAGAAAGGTTCTTTTTATTGTTTCTACTTGGCCGGTTCCTTGGCAAGTAGAGCATTTATTGACTGAAGTTCCGGGTTCTGCTCCGGAACCGTTACATTTGGAACAAGAAGAAAATTTATTTAAAGTAAAAGTTTCTTTTTTCCCTTTTAAAACGTCTTCCAAAGAAATTTCTAAATCAACTTGAATGTCGTTCCCCCTTCTTTTATCTTGAGGTTTTCTTTTGCCGAACCCGAAAAACTGTTCGAAAATATCTCCAAAGTCTCCCCCGAAATCAAAGCCACTTGCTTGTTGGAAACCACCAAACCCTTGACCTTGTTGTTGGTCAAAGGTTTGGCCGAATCGATCGTATTGAGCTCGTTTTTTCTCATCTGAGAGGGTTTGATAGGCCTCATTAATTTCTTTAAATTTCTTTTCGTCTCCGTCTTTTTTATCGGGATGATATTTGTGAGCTAGTTTTCGGTAGGCTTTTTTTAAATCGTCTTGAGAGGCGTTTTTACTAACGCCTAAAACCTCATAGTAATCTTTCATTATTCTTTTTCCTTGTAATCCCCCTCTTCAGTATCGGGTTTTTCCTGAGAATCTTGCTTTTCTTGTTGCTGCTGTTCTTCTTGCTGTTGTTTATAGGCTTGAGATCCAGCTTCTTGGATAGCTTTTTCCAGTTCTTCTGTTTTTTGTTTTAATTCTTCAACGTTATCACTTCCTTGGACTTTTTTCAGCTCTTGAACTTTTTCTTCTATCTGTTTTTTAATATCTTCGGGCATTTTTTCTCCTAAGTCTTTAATTGTTTTTTCCGAAGAATAAATCATGCTTTCTGCTTTATTCTTTAACTCAATTAATTCTTGTTTTTTCTTATCTTCTTCAGCGTGCTTTTCTGCTTCTTTTTTCATTTTTTCCACCTCTTCTTCCGAAATTCCACAAGAACCTTCAATTCTGATTGACTGTTCTTTCCCAGTTGCTTTATCCTTAGCAGAAACTTTTAGTATTCCATCAGCATCAATGTCAAAGGTAACCTCAATTTGAGGGGTTCCTCTAGGGGCTGGTGGAATGCCATCTAAGATAAATTTGCCCAGACTTTTATTATCTTGAGCCATTGGTCTTTCTCCTTGCAAAACATGAACTTCTACCGAAGGCTGATTGTCAGCAGCAGTAGAAAAAGTTTGAGTTTTAGAAGTAGGGATAGTGGTATTTTTGGAAATAAGAACGGTGTTTACTGAGCCATAAGTTTCAATTCCCAAAGAAAGAGGAGTAACATCTAGCAAAAGAACATCTTTAACATCTCCTTCTGTTTTTCTTCCTTCATCTTTGGCGGAAAGAATTTCTCCCTGAATAGCTGCTCCGATAGCCACTACTTCGTCCGGATTGATTCCTTTATGGGGTTCTTTGTTTAATAGTTTTTTTACCTCTTCTTGAATCTTCGGCATTCTTGTTTGTCCTCCAACTAAAACGACATCTTCTATGTCCTCTATTTTTATTTTAGCTTCTTTAATAGTTTTTTTAACTAGGTCAATTGATTTGTCAATATATTCTTGAACTAAACTTTCAAATTGAGAACGTCCTAGTTTATAATAAAGATGTTTTGGCCCAGAGTCTCCAGAAGTAATGAAAGGAAGATTGATTTCCGTTTCTACCGCTGAAGATAACTCTATTTTTGCTTTTTCGGCCGCTTCTTTTAGCCTTTGCAAAGCCAAAGGATCTTCGGATAGGTCGATCCCCTCTTCTTTTTTAAATTTATCAACAACCCAGTCTATGATTTTTTGATCAAAATCTTCTCCCCCCAAATGAGAATCTCCACCGGTTGATTTAACCTCAATCGTATTATCTCCAATATCTAAAACAGAGATATCAAAGGTTCCTCCTCCAAAATCATAAACTACTACCTGATGGTTTTCATTCCTACTTAAGCCATAAGCTAAAGCGGCAGCAGTAGGCTCGTTAATAACTCTTCTAACGTTGAATCCGGCAATTTCTCCAGCTGTTTTAGTCGCCTTTCTTTGAGAATCATCGAAGTAGGCTGGACAAGTGATGATAGCGTCAGTTATCTTTTCTCCTAATTTTTCTTCAGCGTCTTTTTTGATTTTTTGTAAGATCATGGCGGAAATTTCGGCTGGTTTGTGCCATTTCTCTCCTAATTTTGCCTCTACTCCCTTATCAGATCCTTCTTTTATTTCATAAGACAAGTTTTTTTTATCTTTTTTGATGTGTTCATCAGAATACTTTCTTCCGATCAACCTTTTAATAGCGTAAATAGTATTTTGAGGATTGGTAATTTGTTGCCTTCTGGCTAAAACCCCAACTAACCTTTCGTTGGATTTACTTAAAGCTACTACTGAAGGAATGGTTCTTCCTCCTTCTTTACTTTCAATTATTTTGGGTTCACCATCTTTGACCACCGCCATAGCGGAAAATGTTGTTCCTAAGTCTATTCCTAATATTTTTGACATATTTTTTTATTTAATTATTTTTACTTTTG
>PWMZ01000057.1 GCA_003559065.1 Candidatus Nealsoniibacteriota bacterium | reverse complement strand
TGGTTGAGAATCCAGCTGATTTATTTTCCTTAAAAGAAGGCGATTTATTACCCCTGGAACGTTTTGCTGAAAAGTCAGCTCAAAATATTATCTTAGCTATAAAAGAAAGAAAAGAAGTTAGCTTAGCTAAATTTATTTTCTCTTTAGGAATTAATAATGTCGGAGAAAAAACGGCCCAAGACTTAGCTCAACATTTTTTGTCTTTAGAAAAGCTAGAAAAAGCTACTTATAAAGAACTAGTTAATATTAAAGACATAGGTCCCGTTGTTGCTCAATCAATTGTTGATTGGTTTTCAAAGAACAAAGAATTTTTAAAAAAATTAAAGGAAGCTATTTTAATCAAAAAAGAAAAAAGACAGAAATCTTTAATTTTTGTTTTAACTGGTTATTTGAGTTTACCTAGAGAAAAGATAAAAGAAAGAATAGTTTTATCAGGGAATAGAATAAGTAATTCTGTTTCTTTAAAAACCGATTTTTTGGTGAGTGGTGAAAACCCGGGTTCGAAAATTAAAAAAGCTGAAAAATTGGGGGTTAAAGTAATTAATGAAAAAGAATTATTTAAAATGATATGAAAATTCTTTTGCATTTGAAAAAAATGGACTGGGTTTTAATCTTTGCCGCTCTTTTTTTGACTGGAATGGGAATTTTATCTTTGTATAGCTCCGGATATGCTTTTGAAAGGCAAATTGTTTTTTTAATGATTGGCCTTTTGTTAATGATTAGTTTTAGTTTTTTTGACTTTAGGGCTTTTAAAGAAAACTCTTTTTTAATTTTATTCCTTTATTTTGTTTTTATTTTTCTCTTATTGGGCCTTTTTTTCTTTGCTCCTCAAACAAAAGGAGCGATAAGATGGTACCGAATAGGGGGTATTTCTTTTGCCCCCTTAGAGCCGACTAAAATTATTCTTATTATCTTGTTAGCTAAATATTTTTCTACTAAACACATAGAAATGTATAGACTTAAACATATTTTAATTTCCGGTTTTTATATCTTAATACCGGCTTTTTTGGTTTTTCGTCAGCCTGATTTGGGTTCAGTAATAGTTTTAATTATTTTGTGGGTGGGAATGCTTTTAATTTCAGGAATTAAATTGAAACATTTTCTTGTTTTAACTTTAATAGCCATTATTTTGGTTTCTCTTTCTTGGTCTTTTATTCTAAGAGATTATCAAAAAGCAAGAATTGTTAATTTTTTATCTCCGGATATTGATCCTTTGGGGATGGGTTGGAGTCAAAAACAGTCAAAAATTGCTATTGGAGCTGGTGGCTTGTTAGGACAAGGGTTAATGTCAGGCAGCCAAACTCAGCTTGGTTTTTTGTCCGAACCCCATACTGACTTTATTTTTGCCGCTATTGCCGAAGAATTCGGTTTATTGGGAGTATCCTTTCTTTTTTTCTTTTTCTTTCTTCTTATCCAAAGAATAATTAAAATATCTTTTTCTCATGATTCTAATTTTACTAGATTATTTGCTTTGGGTTTTGCTATTTTGTTAATGTCTCAATTTGTTATCAATATCGGCATGAACTTAGGGCTTCTCCCAGTAGTTGGTCTACCTTTAATTTTAATTAGCTATGGGGGTTCTTCTTTGGTTTTTACTTTTTTGGGCTTGGGTATTTTACAGAGTATTAAAATTAATGGTTAAGATTTCTTGACAAGATTGAAAAAATGTAATATGATGGGTCCTAGTTACATTTGAAGGTTTTTATTAATATCTTTTTAGTGTATTTTTTATTTAAATAAAAATTAATTTAATCTTACTTTACCCTACTCGATAGGGCAAGTTGTTTTTTTTGTTATGAAAACTAAAAATTTTTCCAAGTCTAAAATATCTCTCTCTCAACCATATTTGTTAGAGATGCAAAAACAAAGCTGGGAGTGGTTTTTAAAAGAAGGATTAAAAGAGATTTTTTATGAAATTTCTCCCATCAGAGATTATACCGGTAAAGAACTAGAGCTTTGGTTAGGAGATTATAAGCTTGATAAGCCAAACTATAAAAATGATTTAGAGGCTAAGAAAAATAATGATTCTTACGAATCAGCTTTAAGGGTTAAAGCTAAATTAGTTAATTTAGAGACAAAAGAAATTAAAGAACAAGAAGTCTTTCTAACCGACCTGCCTTTGATGACCGACAGAAGTACTTTTGTTGTTAATGGAGTAGAAAGGGTGGCTATTTCTCAACTCATTCGTTCTCCAGGGGTATTTTTTACTAAAGGAGATCATGGTTTTGGGGCTAAGATAATCCCTAACAGGGGTGCTTGGTTAGAATTTATTACCGAAAAAAAGGGAGAATTAATGGTTAAAATTGACCGGAAAAGAAAAGTAGCCGTTACTACTTTATTGCGGGCTTTTTTAGGTTGGGATGAAGAAAGAATTGTTAAAGAATTTGAAGACTTGACCAAGGGCGGTGAAGTAAATCAAATTGAAGAAACGCTTAAAAAAGATAATGCTAAAAATCCTCAACAAGCTTTAGTGGAAATTTACAAAAGAATAAGGCCGGGAGATTTAGTAACTCCCGAAACTGCTAAAGAGTTAATAGATAATACTTTTTTTAATTTTGAAAGATATGATCTTTCTAAAGTAGGAAGATGGCGAATGAGAAAGAAAATCAAAGATTTGGCTAAAAAAGATAACGATAAAATTGAAATAAAAGATCGAGTCCTGTTTCCTGAAGATATTGTTGCTATTTTAAAAGAAATTATTAAAAAGAATAATGACCCGGAAGCCAAGCCGGACGAAATAGATCATTTAGGCAACAGAAGAGTGAGAACTTTGGCTGAATTTTTACAAAATAGATTAAGAGTAGGTTTGATGAGAATGGAAAGAAACATTAAAGACAGAATGTCGACCTTAGATCCAATTGGTTTGGTACCAGTTCAACTGATTAATGCTCGACCGGTAATGTCAGTTATTAGGGACTTTTTTACTTCTTCTCAGATTTGTCAGTTTATGGATAATGCTAATCCTTTATCGGAACTAGAACATAAAAGAAGACTTTCAGCTACCGGCCCCGGTGGTTTGACGAGAGAAAGGGCTGGTTTTGAAGTAAGAGATGTTCAACCATCTCATTATGGGAGAATTTGTCCTATTCAAACACCGGAAGGACCCAATATTGGATTAATTAATCAATTGGCTTCTTATGCTAGGTTAAACGAATATGGATTTATTGAAACCCCTTATTACAAGGTAGAGAAAGGAAAAGTAACTTTTAAAGTTCAACATTTATCCGCTTTTGAAGAAGAAGCTTACAATATAGCTCATGCTGGAGTGGAGATTGATAGCAAAGGTTTTATTGTTAAAAAGAAAGTAGAAGCGAGAATAAAAGGAGAGCCCGGATTAATCGAAAGAGAAGAAATAGATTTTATTGATGTTTCCACAGAACAAAGTATTTCCATGGCAACGGCTTTAATTCCTTTCTTGCAAAATGATGATGCCAATAGAGCTTTAATGGGATCTAATATGCAGAGACAGTCGGTTCCTTTGGTAAAAGCAGAGGTTCCTTTGGTTTCTTCGGGGGTTGAAGGAAAAATAGCCGAGGACTCCGGGCAAGTGATTTTAGCAGAAGAAGGAGGTACCGTTTCTTATGCTGATGCTAACTGTATTAAGATAAACAAAAAAACGTATTATTTAAATATTTTTTTAAAAACAAACCAATATACTACTCTTCATCAAAGACCAATCGTTAAAAAAGGAGATAAGGTAAAAAAAGGAGATATTCTGACTGACGGAGGATCTATTACTGATAAAAAATTGGCTTTGGGTCAAAACCTTTTAGTGGCCTTTTTATCTTGGGAAGGGTGTTCTTTTGAAGATTCTATTTTGATTTCTGAAAGATTAGTTAAAAAAGATTATTTTACCTCTATTCATGTTGAAACTTTCGGTTGTGACGTTAGAGAAACAAAACTAGGCAAAGAAACTACTACTTGTGATATTCCTAATGTCTCCGAAGAAAAGCTAAATGATCTTGACGAAGAAGGGATTGTTAGGGTAGGAGCAGAAGTTAAGGAAAATGATATTTTGGTCGGAAAAATATCGCCGAAAGGAAAAACAACCCTAACGGCCGAAGAAAGATTATTAAAAGCTATTTTTGGAGAAAAAGCTAAAGATGTTAAAGACTCTTCTTTGTTAATGGAGCATGGAAAAGAAGGAAGAGTTGTTGGGGTAAAAGTTTTTTCCAGAGAAGAAGGTCATAAACTAAAACCAGGAGTAATAAAGAGAATTGAAGTAGAGATAGCTGAAAGAAGAAAAATACAAGCTGGAGACAAATTAGCTGGCAGACACGGTAACAAAGGAGTAATTGGAAGAATAGCCCCAGAGGAAGAAATGCCCTATTTAGAAGACGGAACACCGGTTGATATTTTACTTAACCCTTTAAGCGTTGCTTCCAGGATGAATATTGGTCAAATTTTAGAAACTCATTTAGGGTTGGCGGCCAAAAAATTAAATTATACCGCTATTACTCCTTCCTTATCCGGAGCAGATGAATTTGATATTAACGAAGAACTGAAAAAGGCTGGTTATCCTGAAGACGGAAAAGTAACCTTGATTAATGGTAAAACTGGAGAACCTTTTCCTCAAAAAATAACGGTTGGCTATATGTATATGATGAAATTAATTCACATGGTTAAAGATAAAATGCACATGAGAGCCATCGGTCCTTATTCCTTGATTACTCAACAACCATTGGGAGGAAAAGCCCAGTTTGGTGGTCAAAAATTTGGAGAGATGGAAGTTTGGGCTTTGGAAGGTTACGGAGCCGCCCATGCTTTACAAGAAATTTTAACCACTAAATCAGACGACGTTCAAGGAAGAATATCAACCTATGAAGCGATATTAAAAGGAGAGAAAATTAAAAGTCCTAATATTCCTGCTTCTTTTAATCTTTTAGTTAACGAATTAAAGTCTATGGGTTTTTCCATTGAAATTAAAGAAAAACCTAAAGAAATAAAATAATATGCAAGTATTAGACCTAGAAGGTATCAGAATTAAATTAGCCTCCCCGGAAGATATTTTAAAGTGGAGTTACGGGGAAATATCTAAACCAGAAACTATTAACTATCGGACCCAAAGAGCCGAAAAAGATGGGCTTTTTTGTGAAAAAATTTTTGGACCGGAAAAAGACTATGAGTGTTATTGCGGAAAATATAAAAGAATAAGATATAAGGGTATTGTTTGTGATCGCTGTGGGGTGGAAGTAACCAAGGCTCAGGTAAGGAGAGAAAGAATGGGTCATATTAAACTCGCTTGTCCTGTTTCTCATATTTGGTTTTTAAGAGGAATTCCTTCTAGAATAGGGATGGTTCTTAATATCTCAATGACCCATTTAGAAAAAGTAATTTATTTTGCCGCTTACATTATTACCAGTGTTGACGAAGAGGCTAAAAAAAGGATTTTAGATGATATTGAAAAAGAATTTAAAGGGAAATCAAAGACAAATCCGGAAGAAAAAGAAAAATTAAGCAAACTTAAAGATCGGACTAAATCAGAAATAAATAGTCTTGAAGTTCACAAAATACTTTCAGAAATAGAATATTATGAATATTCTTTAAAATATGGGGAAGCTTTTGAAGCTGGAACCGGTGCAGAAAGTTTAAGAAAGATTTTTTCTCAAATGGACCTAAAAGAAGAGATTAAAAAAACAGAGAAACAGTTAGCCAAAGGAGCTATTACTAAAAGGAAAAAGCTTTTGCAAAGACTGAAAGACTTACAAAGAATGGAGGCTGCCGGCATTAGGCCTGAATGGATGTTTTTAAAATATATTCCGGTTTTACCTCCTGATTTAAGGCCAATGGTTCAATTAGACGGAGGAAGATATGCTTCTTCTGATCTGAATGATCTTTACCGTAGGGTTATTAACAGAAACAATAGACTGAAGTATTTATTGGAGATTAAGGCACCGGAAGTAATTGTCAGAAATGAAAAAAGAATGTTACAAGAAGCGGTGGATGCTTTAATTGATAATAGCATGAGAAAAGGAGTGATGACTACGGCCACCACTGGCGGAAAAAGATTATTAAAATCATTAGCTGATATGCTCAAAGGAAAACAAGGGAGATTTCGCCAAAACCTTTTGGGTAAAAGAGTAGATTATTCTGGGAGGTCGGTTATTGTAGTTGGCCCAGAACTTCAGTTACATCAATGTGGTTTACCTAAAAAAATGGCCCTAGAGCTTTTCAAGCCTTTTGTTATTAAAGAAATCTTAGAAAAAGAATTATCCTATAATGTTAGAGGAGCCTCAAGGTTGATTGAACAAGAAACTGACGAGGTTTGGGCTATTTTAGAACAAGTTACTAAAGATAAACTAGTTCTTTTGAATAGAGCCCCAACTCTTCATAGGCTGGGTATTCAGGCTTTTCAACCGGTTTTAACCGAAGGAGAGGCTATCAGGATTCATCCTTTTGTTTGTCGGGCATTTAATGCGGATTTTGATGGGGACCAAATGGCCGTTCATGTCCCTTTAGGGGAAAAAGCTCAAAAAGAAGCAAGAGAAATAATGCTTTCTAGTTTGAACTTATTAAAACCGGCCACCGGAGGACCGATTGTTTATCCTTCTCAAGATATCGTTCTGGGTCTTTATTGGTTAACCAATATTCAGCCTGGAGTAACAGGAGAAGGAAAAATTTTCTCTAGCCAAGGAGAAGCTGAAATGGCTTTAGAAAAAAAAGACCTAAACATTAGAGCTAAAATTAAAATAAGAACTAAAGGAAAAGTTATAGAAACTTCTCTCGGAAGAGTTATTTTCAATAATGCTTTTCCTGAGGATTATCCATTTATTAACAAGTTAATCCCTTCGGAAGAGATTAAGAGCATTATTGCCGATATTATTAAAAAATATGATCAGAAAATTAGAGAAGATGTTTTAGATAAAATTAAAGACTTAGGATTTAAATATGCTACTTATTCTGGAATCAGTTGGGGGATGGATGACTTGATGGTGCCCAAGGAAAAGAAAGAAATAGTAGAAAAAGCAGAAAAAGAAGTAGAAAAAATAGAAGGATTTTTTGAAAAAGGGCTACTTTCAGCTGAAGAAAAAAGTAGTAAAATTATTGAACTTTGGTCGGGAGTAAAAGCAGAAATTGAAAAATTAGTTCCTTCTAATTTGCCGGAATTTGGCCCAGTTTATAGTATCATTAATTCTGGAGCAAGGGGTTCTTGGAGTCAGCCGGCCCAAATGGCAGGGATGAAAGGCTTGGTGATTAATCCTTCTGGTCAAATTATCGAGTTACCTATTAAAAGTTCTTTTAAGGAAGGGTTTGATCCTTTGGAATACTTTATTTCTACTCATGGAGCTAGAAAAGGAACGGCTGATACCGCCTTGAGAACGGCTACGGCTGGTTATTTAACAAGAAGACTAGTTGATGTAGCTCAGGACGTTATTGTTAAAGAAAAAGACTGTAAAGACAAAAAAGGCTGGGAAGTCTTTAAAAAAGAATCAGAAGAAAGCGGTCAAAACTTTCTTCATAAAATTACCGGTAGATTTACTTTAAAAGAAGTGAAATCCGGTCAGAAAACTATCTTAAAAGCCGGTGAATTAATTGAATGGGATATAGCTAAAAAGATTTTGGAAGATCCTAAAATAGAAAAAGTAACGGTTCGTTCTCCTCTGTCTTGTAAAACTATTAGAGGAATTTGTCAGAAGTGTTACGGCTGGGATCTAGGATTAAATGAAGTAGTAGAATTAGGGGCTGCTGTCGGAGTAATAGCTGCTCAAGCAATTGGAGAGCCAGGTACTCAGTTAACAATGAAAACCTTCCATACCGGAGGAGTGGCAGGGGTGTCTGACATTACTACCGGTTTGCCTCGTGTGGAAGAAGTTTTCGAGGCCAGAAAACCAAAAGGAAAAGCAGAAACCGCTAAAGCTGACGGTAAGGTAGAAGAAATAACTTCCGATAATATTATTAAAGTTAAGTCAGACAAAAAGACGATTAATTATCATACTCCTTCTCAGGCAGTTATAATGGTGAAAGAAGGAGATAAAATAAAAAAAGGTCAACAACTTTCAGAAGGAAACTTTGACCTGAAAGAATATTATAAACAAAGCAGCGAAGAAGAAACCCAGAGATATATTGTTCAAGAAATCCAAAAAATATATGCTTCTCAAGGAGTTAGTATCCACGACAAACACGTAGAAATTATTGTTAAAAAGATGTTTTCTCGAGTAAAAATAAATGACTCTGGAGGCAGTTTCTATGTTCCTGGAGAAACAGTTGAATTATCGAGAATATTGGAGGAAAATGAAAAATTAAAGAAAGAGAAGAAAGAAATAATTAAATATTCTCCAGTTTTACTTGGCATTACCAGAGTATCTTTGAGCACCGATTCTTTCTTGTCTGCCGCTTCCTTTCAACAAACTTCTCGAGTCTTGATAAAAGTAGCCCTAGAAGGAAAAGAAGATAGATTATTGGGGCCTAAAGAAAACATTATTATTGGGAAGATCGTTCCTATTGGCACAGGCTTTAAAAAATAGTAAAATAAAGTATGGCTAAGAAAAGAAAAATTCTTTCTCCGGAAACAAAACAGTGGATATGGGGTATTTTAGTTATTCTTTTTTCTTTGATTGTTATTTTAAGTTTTTTTGATAAAGCCGGAGTAGCCGGAAGATGGTTTATGATTGCTGCCCAAGCTATTATTGGTTATACCGTTTTTATTCTACCTTTGTTTCTTCTTTTAGCCGGTATTGTTTTTTTCAAAAGTAAAGTCAAAAAAGAAGATCTTATTTTATCCCCGGTTCTACTTGGTTTTATCTTGCTCATTATTGGTTTTTCCGGATTTGTCGGTAGCTTTTATTTTGAAGAAAGGTTTGGTGGCTATTTAGGTTATACTATTAATTGGCCTTTATTGAGATATTTAGGAGAATGGGCTACTAGAATTATCTTTTCAGCTGTTTTGTTTATTGGTTTTTTAATTTTTAGACCTTTTTTACGTTTTGCTCGTCCTTGGAAAGAAGAAGTGAGTGTTTTTTCCGAGGATCCGGAAAAATTAAAAAAGAGTGTTGTTAGAAAAATTTTCAAGCCAAGATTTTCTAAAAAAGAAGTTGATCCTTCACCGAAAAAAAAGACGGAAAAAGTAGAAAAAGCCCCGGAAAAAGAAAAAAGCAATGGAAAGCCTATTTTTTCTTATCAGCCCCCTCCTTTGAATTTATTAAAAGAAGAAAAAGATGTTCCTAGCGGAGGAGATATTAAATTAAACTCATCAACCATTAAAAAAACTCTCCAACATTTTAATATTGATGTAGTAATGTCAGAAGTTAATATTGGACCGACCGTTACCCAATACACCTTAAAGCCGGCCGAAGGAGTAAAACTGTCTAAGATAACTGGTCTAGCTAATGATTTAGCTTTAGCTTTGGCTAGCCATCCTATTAGAATAGAAGCTCCTATTCCTGGAAGGTCATTAGTTGGAATTGAAATTCCTAACACTACTAGAGCTCAAGTAACTTTAAGAAATTTGGTTGAAACTGCTAATTTTCAAAAATTGCCTTTCAATCTAACAATAGCCTTAGGGAAAGATGTCTCCGGTTTTCCCGTTTATACGGACCTAGCTAAAATGCCTCATTTGTTGGTAGCTGGAAGTACCGGGTCTGGTAAAACTATTTTTTTGAATGAGTTAATCTTAAGTCTCTTATATCAACCAACCAATTCCTTTAAATGTGCCGGGCCTCAAAGCTTAAGGTTTATTTTAGTTGACCCTAAAAGGGTAGAGTTTCCTGTTTATGAAAAGTTACCTCATTTATTGTGTCCTGTTATTTATAATGCTACCCAAACGATTAATGTTTTAAAGTGGTTAACCAAAGAAATGGAAAGAAGGTTTGATGTTTTGTCGGGAAAAAGAGCAAGAAATATTAATAGCTATAACGAGAAAGCCTTAAAAGAAGGGGAGGATCCATTGCCTTTTATTGTTGTAGTTATTGATGAATTGGCTGATTTGATGGCCGCTAGAGGAAAAGATATCGAAGCTTTAATTGTTAGATTAGCTCAAATGTCTAGAGCAGTTGGAATTCACTTAGTAGTAGCCACTCAAAGACCTTCGGTAGAAGTAATTACTGGCTTGATTAAGGCTAACATTACCTCTCGAGCCGCCTTTCAGGTAGCCTCTCAGGTAGATTCTCGAACTATTCTTGATACTGCCGGGGCAGAGAAGCTTTTAGGCGCCGGAGATATGCTTTACATTTCTACTGAAAATAATAAGCCCAAAAGGATTCAAGGAGCTTATGTTTCCGAAAAAGAAGTAAAGAAAGTAATAGACCATATTGTTAACAAAAACGAAAAAACGGAAACTAATGGGTTAAAAGAAGAATTATTGGAAGCAATAGAAAAGCCAGCTCAAGAAGGGATAGCAACCTCATCCGAAGATGAAGAAGAAGATCCTTTATATGAAGAGGCAAAACAAGTGGTTATTGAATCTAAAAAAGCTTCTGCTTCTTTACTTCAAAGGAGACTTAAGGTAGGATACGTAAGAGCAGCTAGACTGCTTGATTTAATGGAAGAAAGGGGAATAGTCGGTCCGGCGAATGGAGCTAAACCGAGAGAAGTCTATACAAACGAAGAAAAAGATTGGGAAAAAATATGAGTAAAAAGAAAAAAGAAAAAAGAGAAAATTTAGAAGAAGCCCTAGAAGAAATAAGGCAGCGCTTTGGAGAAGATGCTATTATGGACCTAAAGAAAGAGGGAGCTTCAAAGGTGCCAGCTATTTCTACCGGCTCTATTTCCGTAGACAAAGCTTTAGGGGTGGGGGGTATTCCTCGAGGAAGAATTGTTGAAATATTCGGACCTGAAGGAAGCGGAAAAACAACTCTGTCTTTGCATATTTTGAAAGAGGCTCAAAAGAAAAAAGGGGTAGCTGCTTTTATTGATGTAGAACATGCCTTGGATCCTGATTACGCTTCTAAAATAGGGGTTAATTTAAAAGATATTTTAATTTCTCAGCCCGATTCAGGAGAACAAGCTTTACAAATTGTCGAAACCTTAGCTAGGTCGGAGGAAATTGACGTTATCGTAGTTGATTCGGTAGCTGCTCTTTTGCCCAAACAAGAAATTGCCGGCGAAATAGGAGATATGCAAATAGGCTTGCAAGCAAGACTAATGTCTTCTGCTTTAAGAAAACTTTCAGGGACTGTTGCTAAAAGCAAAACAGCAGTTATTTTTTTGAATCAAATAAGAATGAAAATAGGAGTTACCTGGGGGAGCCCGGAAACAACTTCTGGCGGGATGGCTTTAAAATTTTACTCTTCGGTTAGAATTGATTTAAGAAGAATTGCTAAAATAAAGCAAGGAGAAGAAATTATTGGTAATCGAATTAAAGCTAAAATAGTAAAGAATAAAGTGGCGCCTCCTTTCAAAACAGCTGGTTTTGATATTTATTATGATGAAGGAATTTCTTATACTGCCGATTTACTAAATATGGCCCTAAAAGAAGGAGTGGTTAAAAAATCAGGTTCCTGGTTTAGTTTTAATAATAAAAAAATAGGCCAAGGAATGGAAAAATCCAAGGACTATTTAAAAGAAAAGCCTGAAGTAGCTAAAGAGATTAAAAAACTTATTTCGTAAAAGGTAAAAGAGCCAAAAATCTAGCCCTCTTGATAGCTTTAGCTATTTTTTTTTGGTGGGTAGTGCAAAGTTTAGATTTTTTCTTAGCTTTGATTTTGCCCAAACCAGAGGTAAATCTTTCAATAAGCTCTACTTTTTTATAATCTATATCTTCGATATTTCTTTGACAAAAATAACAATTCATAATTAAAATGGAATATCTTTAATATCTATTTCTTCATCGTCTTCGTCAATAACCGGAATTTCTTCCTCTTTTTCAGGAGACGGACTGTTGTTTGGAGTGGTTCCTGTTCCTTTCGGGGCCATTTGAAGATTTTGGACTACGACTTCGGTTCGATATTTTTTGGTACCAGAATCATCTTCCCAAGATCTTGTTTGTAGCCTTCCCTCTAGATAAACCAAACTTCCTTTTTTCAGGTATTGAGAAGCTATTTCCGCTAGTTTCTGCCATAAAACAATATTATGAAATTCTACTTGTTCTTCTTTCTCGTTTGTTTGGCGATTAGTCCAGTTTCTATTGGTAGCTAATCCGAAGGTACAAACCATCTGTCCAGAAGTAGTTGTTTTTACCTCTGGATCTCTAGTTAACCTTCCAATTAATAAAACTTTGTTTAAATTCATAAATTTATTCTTCTAAAATTTCTTCTATTTTTTTATCAATATCCGATAACTCGACTTTTGGTTTTTGAGAAGAGCGGAAAATAGAAGGTTTTTCACTTCTTTTTTTCTCTTCTTTTTGAGGCTTATTTTTAATAATTAAATGTCTCAAAACCCTTTCTTCTTCTTTTAAATATTTTTCCAAAGAAGCTATTTCTTTTGCTTCTGCTTGAAAATACAAAGAAACTAAAAAAGCCTGACTTTCATCTTTAATTTGATAAGCAAGTTTTTGTTTTTTAGCTCTTTCTTTTTTCTCCAATTTTCCTTCTTTTATTAGTTCTTCTATCTTTTTTGATACTTCTTCTAATTCTTCTTCCTTTAAAGAAGGTAAAGCTAAATATGTTAATTCATAATATTCCATGATATAATCAATCTTACCAATAATTATGAAAAAGGTCAACCCTTTAAAAATTCCTTCGGTTTGTGGTGTTTATGCTTTTTCAAACAAAAAAGGAGAGTATCTTTATATCGGTAAAGCCAAAAATATTAAAAAAAGAATTAAAAGCCATCAAACTAGAAAAAATCTTTTTGTCACCGATAATATCAAGATAGAGGAAAAAGACTCTGAATTTGAAGCTTTGATTTTAGAATCTCAATTAATTAAAAAATATCGGCCCAAGCATAATGTTCTTTGGAAAGATGATAAAGAGTACTTTTATTTAAACAAAACCAAAAACAAATATCCTAGGTTGCTTATCAATCACGATAAAAAGGGACTGGGACCTTTTGTTAAAGGTAAAGAACTGAAAAAAGCCCTGGAAGCTTTAAGGTATGTTTTCCCTTTTTATCAATATAAAAAGCATCCCCAAAAGAAATGCTCTTTTTGCTATTTAAACCTTTGTCCGGGTCCTGATATTTCTTTGAAAGAATATCAAAAGAATATTAATAGTATTTTTGCTATTTTTTCGGGTAAGAAGAAATCAGTTCTTAATTCTTTTAGAAAAGAAATGCAAAGATATTCTTTAAATAAAGAATATGAAAAAGCCGCTTTAGTGAGAGACAAAATTTTAGCTATTGAAAAAATAATTTTTGAAGCTAAAATAATGCAAAAAAGCTCTTTAGAAAAATTTTTTCGAATAAAAGAAAAAAGAATAGAGGCTTATGATGTTTCTAATCTTCAAGGGGAAAAAGCTACCGGAGCCATGGTTGTTTTTTTAGGTAGAAAATCAGCCAAACACCTTTATCGCAAATTTAAAATTAGTTCTAATAAGCCTAATGATACAGCTATGTTGAAAGAGGTTTTGTTAAGAAGGCTCCAACACAAAGAATGGCCCTTACCCGAGCTAATATTAATAGATGGAGGAAAGGCTCAACTGAACATCGCCTTGAAGCTGACTAAAGACATTAAGGTGGCGGCATTAGCTAAAAAAAAGAATGAACTTTTTTTTAATGGTCAGAAAGTTTTTTTAAAAGACTTGCCTGATGACTTTGCTCATTTGATTTTGAATATAAGGGATGAAGCTCACCGGTTTGCTATTTCTTATCACAAAAAACTAAGAAATAAAATTGATTGACCTTTTTTCTTTTTTATGATATTAATAAGACATAATGAGTAAACTACTCCTGTACCTTATTTCTGATATTTTGGCTTTATTTTTAGCCGTTTACCTTATTCCTGGAATTTACTTTCTTGGAGATTTGAAAACGTTATTGGTAGCCGGCTTAATTATGGGCTTGATTAATTTTTTTATTAAACCCGCCTTGAAAGCGATTGCCTTTCCCTTAAAATTTTTAACTTTAGGCTTATCTTCTTTAATTATTAATCTTGGTTTGGTTTGGTTGGTTATCGGAGTTTTATTCAGAGATTCGTTTGTGGTTACTACTTGGTTGGCTTATCTTTGGACATTCTTACTTATTTTCTTTTTAAATATGATTTTAATTTCCAATAAGAAAAAATAATATGTTATTACCCTTTTTACAAATTATTGTTGCTATTTTATTAGTTGTTTGTATTCTTTTTCAACAAAGAGGGACCGCTTTGGGATCCGCTTTAGGGGGAGAAAGCGGAGGCTTTTATTCTACTAGAAGAGGAATTCAGCAGAAATTACTTTACGCCACTATTTTTCTAGGGGCAGCCTTTATTATCCTTGCTTTGATAAATCTATTATAAAATGTTGAGTTTAGCTAAAAGAGGCTTTAAATGGCCGAAAAAAGAGCAATGGCTTCGCTTCTTTCGGGTTTTAGACAGAAAAGAAAAAAAACTATTTTTTTTCTTTCTTGGTCTTCTTTTTGTTTCTTTCTTCTTTCTAATTTTTAATTTTTATTTTAAAAATACTGCCGTTTTACCGGCTCGAGGAGGAACCTATAAAGAAGGGTTAGTTGGTCAGCCAAGGTTTATTAATCCTTTGTATGCCACCTCCGATGTTGACAGAGATATTGTTGAATTGGTTTATTCAGGTTTAATGAAATATAATAATAAAGGAGAAATAGTATTTGATCTAGCCGAAAAATACGAGTTGAAAGAAGACAAAACCGTTTATGAAGTTACTTTAAAAGAAAATATATTTTGGCACGATGGAAATTTATTAACTGCCGATGATGTTGTTTTTACCGTGGAAACTATTCAAAATCCTGGGTATAAAAGTCCTTTCAGGGCTAATTGGTTAGGGGTAGCAGTTGAAAAAATTAATGATTTTAAAATAAGGTTTTCTTTGAGAGATCCTTATGCCGGTTTTTTAGAAAATTTGACTTTAAAAATTATTCCTAAACACATTTGGTCGGAAATCTCTCCCGAAAATGCCCCTTTGTCCAGTTATAACTTTAAACCGATAGGCTCAGGTTTTTATCAAGTAAGTGAAGTCAATCAAAGGAATGACAACATTGAAAGTTTAATTTTAGAAAGAAAAAAAGATGCTTTTATTTCTAAAATTGAGTTTGTTTTTTTTGAAAAAAAAGATGAAATTAGTAGGGTGGATGGTTTCGGTTCTTTAAAAGAGGAAAAAAGAGGTTGGAATAGTTACAACATTGACATGCCAAGATATTTTTCTTTATTCTTTAATCTAGAAAAAATAGATTTTGATAAAGATATAAGAAAAGCCCTAAATTATGCCGTGGACAAGGAGTCTTTATTGGGAGTTCCTATTAGTTCTCCTTTCTTTTTCGAGAACGGCAATGATTACAATCCTGAAAAAGCAAGAAAAATATTAAAAGAAAAAGGTTTTAGTTTGAATGAAGAAGGTTATAAAGAAAGAGCGGTCGAAAAAAATGTTTTTACCGAAAACCTAAAGATAGGGTCTCGGGGAGATCAAGTAAGAGAATTGCAGTCTTGTTTAAGTAATTTTGAAGGAATTTACTCTGAAGAAATAACCGGTTATTTCGGTCCCAAAACTGAACAAGCAGTTATTCTTTTTCAAGAAATGTATTATCAGGACATTTTAGAACCTTCAAATCTTACTAAAGGAAATGGTTTAGTAAGAGCTG
>PWMZ01000067.1 GCA_003559065.1 Candidatus Nealsoniibacteriota bacterium | reverse complement strand
TTTATTAATAAGGAATTTTAGTTTAAGACCTAAAACCGAGCTTAAAATAAGCTCGGTTTTTTGTTTTTGTGCACAAGCTGTGGAAAACTCCCTTATTTTAAGCTAAAAAAGAAAGTGTATTGAAGTGTTGACATAGATGTAAATAGTGGGTATAAAGGATGTAGAAGTGGGAAGATGTGGAAAACTATGTGAATAAACGCCCCTTTCTGGGGATAAAAAAATGTTTATAGGAGAATACTTACATACTATAGATCAAAAAAAACGGTTATCTGTACCCGCTAAATTTAGAAAAGACCTCGGTAAAGAAGCGGTCATTACCAAAGGTATTGACCAGTGTTTGGTTTTGTATCCTTTGGAACAATGGAAACAAATCGCTAAAAAATTAGAGTCAATGCCAACGGCTAAAAAAGAAGCTAGAGAGTTCATTAGAATGACATTAGCAGCTGCTAATGAAGTAGAGCTAGATAAACTAGGGAGAATCTTAATTCCCGATCTTTTAAAAGAATATGCTGGATTGAAAAAGAGTGTTTCTGTTTTGGGTCTTTCCAACAAAATTGAAATTTGGGACGAAAGAAGCTGGCAAAGCCACAAGAAAAAAACCGAAAAAGATGCCGATGGTATAGCTAGTAAATTAGAGGAGCTGGGAATTTAAAATGCATATTCCTATTTTAAAAGAAGAAATATTAAAAGAAGTAAATGAAAATGGAAATTTTATTGACGCAACATTTGGAGAAGGGGGCCACAGTAAGGCTGTTTTAGAAAAAATAAAGCCGCAAAAAGTATTGGCCATAGAAAGAGATGAAGCTCTTTATCATAGGGGGTTAAAATTACCAGGGATAATTCTTCACCATGGATCTTATGTTGAATTGAAAGAAATAGTTGAGAAGGTTAATTTTCAGAATATCTCAGGAATATTGTTTGATCTGGGTTTCTGCACTTTTCATATTGAAGAAAGCCAAAGAGGTTTCACTTTTTTAAAAAATGAGCCCCTAGACATGAGGTATGGTAACCAAGAACAAACGGCAGAAAAGATTGTTAACAAATGGCCTTTGAAAGAATTAGAAAAAATACTGAAAGATTATGGGGAAGAAAGATATGCTAAAAGAATAGCTTTGCAAATTATCAAACAAAGGAAAGAAAAAAGGATTGAAAACACTTTTCAGTTAGTGGAGGTGGTTAAAAAAGCAGTTCCTTACAAGAAGTCAAAGATTCATTTTGCTACTCGAACTTTTCAGGCTTTAAGAATCGCTGTTAACGATGAACTAAATAATTTACAAAAGGGTTTAGATCAAGCTTATGATCTTTTGGAAAAAGATGGCAAAATTATGGTAATTTCCTTTCATTCTTTAGAAGACAGGATTGTTAAAAAGTTTTTTAAAAATATAAAGTCGAAATTAATTCTTCCTAGTGAAGAAGAAATTAAAAATAATAAAAAAGCTCGAAGTGCTAAACTTCGAGTGGGAATAAAAAAATGAATAATGTTTTAAGTCTCGGTTCAGTTATTTCGGTTAAAAGTACTTCTTTTTTTCCGGTTTTTAAAGTATTAGCCAGTATTTTGGTGGTTTTCCTTTTTATCGCTC
Organism: Candidatus Nealsoniibacteriota bacterium; assembly: GCA_003559065.1. Taxonomy (GTDB): domain Bacteria; phylum Patescibacteriota; class Minisyncoccia; order Minisyncoccales; family GWA2-38-27; genus PWMZ01. Next base: position 2,619 of record PWMZ01000067.1, on the reverse strand, counting down.
ACATTTTTCAAATTAACTTTGAGATTTCAGAAAAATATTTAGTAAGAGAACAAGAAAAAAGAGTAGCCGAATTATTAACGGAAACGAGAGGGTTAGAAACTACCTTTGCTCAAAAAGCCTCTTTGAGGGCAATTACTCCTACTTTGAGTGAAATGGATTTTCAGCAAGCGGATCAAGTGAGTTATATTGAGGTTTCTAGTCAACAGGTGGTTATAAGATAAAATGACCAAAAGAAGAATAAATATCATTCTATTTTTATTATTTTTAATTTGGGCGACCGTTTTAGGTCGTCTATTTCAATTACAGGTTTTAGAAAGTGATATCTATCAAGCTTTAGCCAGAGGACAACAAGAAAGAGATAGTTTTTTAACCGGACAAAGAGGAGAAATTTTTTTTCAATCAGGAAAGTTTTTGGCTCATAATGAATTAATTTATCATGCTATTGCCAATCCCAGAAGAATAGAAGAGAAAGAAAAAACGGCCGAAGAGTTAGTCGAAATTTTATCTTTAGAAAAAGAACATCTTTTAGAAAGATTAAATAGGGATTCTTCTTTTGTTTATCTCAAAAAAGAATTGAACGAAGAAGAGATAAATAATTTAACTGAAAAAAGTCTTGTTGGCATAAGCCTAAAGAATGACTTTATTAGAAGGTATTTAAATGATGACATGGCTTCTCAAGTAGTTGGTTTTTTGGGGGGAGAAGATAGGGGACAATATGGTCTCGAAGGGTACTATAATGATTTTTTAGAACCCCAAGAAGAAATGACCAAATGGGGGTTAGCCGGCCAAATATTGGGATTGGAAACCAGAGAAGCTAATGGGGCCGACCTTCATCTAACTCTTGATTATAACATTCAGTTTATGGCCGAAAGCTTGTTAGAAAAAGCTTTTAATCAACATAATATAAGATCAGGATCTATTATTATCATGAATCCTAAAACTGGGGAAATTCTAGCTTTAGCTAATTTCCCTAATTTTAATCCTAATTACTACTCTCAAGAAAGGGATTTTCAAGTATTTAAGAACCCAGTCACCCAAAGGGTTTTTGAACCCGGTTCCATTTTTAAACCTTTTACTTTAGTAGCCGCTCTTGATCAAGGAGCAATAACCCCAGAAACAAGGTATCGGGATGAGGGGTTTGTTGAAGTGGGCGGTTACACGCTTAGAAACTACAATCGAAGAGTTTTTGGCGAAACTGATATGGTTGACGTTTTAGAAAGATCAATTAACACCGGTTCTATTTTTGCCCAAAGAAAATTGGGCAATGAACCTTTCTTGGATTATTTAGAAAGATTTGGTTTTTTCGGATTAACAGGAGTAGATCTTTATGGCGAAGTTTTTTCCCAAAATCTAGATTTTAAAAGAGGTTATGATACTAATTTTGCTACTGCTTCTTATGGGCACGGAATTAACGTTACTCCCATTCAACTTCTTAGAGCTTTTTCTGCCTTAGCTAATGACGGTAGAATGGTCAAACCCTATATTGTCGATAGAATTGTTAGAAAAAATAGCGAGATTAGAACAGACCCAGTTTTTTCCAATTCTGTTGTTTCTTCTCAGGCGGCCAATCAAATAACAGCCATGATGGTTAGTACCATTGAAAATGGTTTTTCCCGAAGAGCTAAAATACCAGGTTATCATATCGCTGGAAAAACAGGGACTTCTCAGATCCCTTGGTCCGTTCTAGGAGAAAACAGAAGAGGTTATTCCGATCAAACCTGGCAAACTTTTATTGGATTCGGGCCCGCTTTCGATCCTGAATTTATGGTTTTAGTAAAACTTGATAATCCAAATACTAGAACAGCTGAATATTCAGCTATGCCTATTTTCAGAGAAATGGCCAAATATTTAATCGATTATTTAAAAATTCCTCCTGATTATGATTAAATTTTATCTTAAAAGACCTCCAGTTGTAATTGTAGAAGAAAAAAGAAAAAGAGAATTAATTTTTTTTATTACCTCTTTTCATTTTTCTGTTTTTAAAGTTTCTTTATTCAAAAAATCAGTTTTGATTTTAAAACCTTCCAAAAAAACTAAATTTTTTATTAAACGCTCTCAAAAGCCTATCTTAATTTTTGGCCCCGAAACTAAAGAATTAAAAGACTTTTTACCCCCCAAAGGGGAAATAATCTTGAATAATGATAAACAAGTTGTTGCTAAAAAAACTTTGGCCAATGTTATAACCTATGGTTTTGAAAAAGAAAGTGATTTTTTAATCACTGATCTTAATTTTTCAAAAGAGGGGGTTAATTTTAAAATTAATTACCAAGGTAGTGTTATTCCTTTTTGGGTAAAAGACATTAAAGAAAAGAAAGAAGTTTATGATGTTGCTTCAGCCATAGTAGCTAGCTTTGCCTTGGGGTTAAATTTAATTCAAATTTCTCAAGCCTTCCAAAATAATTAAAAAAATGATAAATTATTATAGAGCCCTCATCGTCTAGTGGTTAGGACGCATGGTTCTCATTCATGTAACACCGGTTCGACTCCGGTTGAGGGCGCTATGAAAGAAGAGTTAGCTAAAATTAAAGAAAAAGTAATAAATTGCCAAAAGTGTTCTCTTTATAAAACCAGAAATTTACCGGTTATAGGAGTAGGAGATCATGAGGCAAAAATAGTATT
>PWMZ01000009.1 GCA_003559065.1 Candidatus Nealsoniibacteriota bacterium | reverse complement strand
CGTTCTACTCTGCGGGATGGGACTTTATTGATGAAGATGATAATGGCACAGACTATTTCTGGGGTATTAACCTTGAAGAGAACAATGGATATCCATTCCTTGCATGGCAGGGATATGAAAACAATCCATTGTTTAAAGAAGGCGATGGTACTGAAGATAAACCATTCGCCATATACACTCCTGAAGATCTAAATATGGTGCGCAACTACCTCGGTGCTACCCACGACAACAAGCACTTCATTCTTATGAATGATATTGATCTTGAGGATTACCTCGCCGAAGGCGGAGCAGGACATGATATGTGGGGCGATGATGGCTGGCTGCCGATAGGGGATGATGATAATAGATTTATGGGCAGTTTTGATGGTAATGACAAAAGTATTGAAAATTTGAGACTTGAAAGATCTACTTGGTATAATGGTCTCTTTGGATATATTCAAAATGCGGAAATTAAAAACATAAGTATAATAAATGCAGATATTACAGGACATATAAACGTTGCAGCATTAGTAGGATTTGCCACTAATTCAGAAATTCATAACTGTTTTATCAGTGGAACTGTAACCGGAACTAGTATGGAAAATGGTGGACTTATTGGTTTCGCTGGTGGTAGCAACAACATTAGTCATGCTTACAATACAGCTGATGTAACAGGCGCTGGTAACAGGACCGGTGGATTGATAGGACAAGCTAACGGGTCAACAATTACAAACTCCTACAATGCCGGTACTGTAAACGGTAGTTGGTGGACAGGAGGGTTGTTTGGTCAAATTAGTAATTCTATAGTTGATGGATGTTTTAATGCAGGAGATGTATTTGGTTCAAACCATACTGGAGGATTGATTGGTTCTATTCGAAATATTGCCAGTACCATTGAAAACAGTTACAATATCGGGAATGTAACCCGGAAATCCGGTAGTCAGCAGGTGTTTGGAGGTTTTGTTGGAGAAATTCTTGATACTGATGACCCTGTTTTCATCACTAATTGTTACAGCAGTGGAACAGTTTATCAATCACCCGGAGTTATATGGTCATCAGAAGATAGAGGTTTTGTAGGTTTTGAGGATGATGAATCAAATGTTACCTATACTAATAATTTCTTTGATAAGCAAGCATCAGGTCAGACTGCAGAAGAACAACTGATAGATGGTGCCGCCACCGGTTTAACCACCGCCGAGATGAAACTGCAAGGTTCTTTCACAGGATGGGATTTCGACGATACCTGGTCTATAGTTTATGAGGAGGATAATGGAGCAACCATTTCTTACCCATACTTGCTTGAAAACCAACAAGATCCCGCTCCGGGGTTGCAAACACTTTTTGAAGACGGCGACGGCAGCGAAGGCAACCCATGGCAAATCACCAACGCCGAGCAGCTCAACAATGTCCGCCATTTCCTTGGTGCAGCACACAACGACAAGCATTTTAAACTGATGGAAGACATTGACCTAGGAGCATTTATTGATGAACATCCGGATATGGGCGAGAATGGCTGGCTGCCTATAGGAGATGGCTGGACAAACTCATTCAGAGGCACTTTTGACGGTGGTAATAACAAAATCACCGGGCTGTGGATTGACAGGGAAAGCACTGATAATGTAGGGCTTTTTGGCTATGTCAGAGATGGCGAAATAAACGACCTTGGTGTGGAAATTGATGGTTCGTTGATTGGAAACAGTCTTGTTGGCGGATTGGCTGGCTATTTTGGAAATGGTGATATAAAAAACAGCTATGTTGTTGGAGGAGAGGTTGCCGGAGGTAGAGTTGGCGGGTTGGTTGGTGATTTCAGAAATAGTAGTATTACAAATAGTTATGTTACAGGAGTGACGGTATCCGGAATTTATGTTGGTGGATTGATTGCTTATGTAGAATCTTCAGAAATTATAAATTGCTACGCTACAGATATTAGTGTTGAAGGGGTTGAGGAAATTGGTGGATTGGTTGGTTATTTGGAAGATTCAGAAATTAGACATTGCTTTGTCTTAGGAAATGTTAAGGGAGAATTTGTGGTTGGAGGGATTGTTGGTTTACTTGATGGTTCAATATACAACAGCTACGCAATGGTTAATGTAACCCGCAGCAGCGGAGATGATGAAAGCTTTGGTGGCTTTGTGGGGTTTAATAACCGAAGCATAATAACCAACAGCTACTCCACAGGCTCAGTGTATTGCGAAACAGAAGGATTGCTTTCCGATAAAGGCTTCTGTGGCGCAATAAATGATGGCGGAGCTTACCACATTTCTAACAGCTTCTGGGATATGGAAACATCCGGGGCTGATGAAACAGCCGACGAAGCCACCGGCTTAACCACCGCAGAGATGAAGATTAAGATAGCTTATTTAGATTGGGATTTTCTTCAAATATGGAATATTGTGGATAGTGATGGGCAGGTTTCCTATCCATTCCTTAATCCTAATCCGCAAGACCCCGCACCTGGACTGCAGGATGCTCATTTAGTTGAATTCTCAACTACCGGCAATGGTGATATTACCGCACATGTAGGCAAAACTGCTTTTGACAGCGAAACATTCATAGCACAGGGAGCAGATATTACTTTCACCGCAACTCCTGATGAATACTATGGGGTTGATGAATGGTCGGTAAACGGAATCCCGCAAGCCGAAACAGGAAACACCTTTATTTATCCTGATATTACTGAGGATATTACGGTTACTGTTGAGTTTAAATACTTTTTTGAGGACGGCGACGGCAGCGAAGGCGATCCATTCCAGATCACCAACGCAGAGCAGCTCAACAATGTCCGCCAATTCCTTGGTGCTGCCCACAACGACAAGCACTTTATATTAATGACAGATGTTGACCTGATCGATTTTATTGATAATCACCCGGATATGGGCGAGGATGGTTGGCTGCCGATTGGTCACAACTATACAAACTCATTCAGAGGCACTTTTGATGGTGGTAATAAAAAAATTACCGGGCTGTGGATTGACAGGGAAAGCACAGATAATGTAGGGCTTTTTGGCTATATCAGATATGGCGAGGTAAACGACCTTGGTGTGGAAATTGACGGTTCAGTGATTGGAAGCAGATGGGTTGGCGGATTGGTTGGATATGCAGAAAATGCTGAAATAAACAATTGCCATGTTACGGATATAAGTGTTGAGGGAGATTATATTGGCGGATTGGTTGGATATGCAGAAAATGCTGAAATAAACAATTGCCATGCCACGGATATTATTGTTGAGGGAGATTGGTATGTTGGCGGATTGGTTGGATACTTATGGGAAGCCAATATTACAAACAGTTATGTTTTAGGAGGTGAAATTTATGGTATAAGCCATTCTGTTGGCGGATTGGTTGGAGAAGCACGAAGTGCAAATATTAACAATTGCCATGCAACTGGTATTAGCGCTGAAGGCGAATATGAAGTTGGAGGATTGGTTGGAAGAACTGATGGTGGTGTAAGAATAATGTACAGCTATGCTTTGGGAACAGTTGAGGGAGAATCTTACCTTGGCGGATTGGTTGGTTATATGGGAGGATCATCAGACGAGATAAATGACTGCTATGCCATGGTAAATGTAACTCGCAGTAGTGGAACTGATGAAAGCGTTGGTGGGTTTGTAGGTGAGAATGACTGGAGCATAATAACTAATAGCTACTCTACAGGCTCGGTGTATTGCGCCGAAACGGAAGATTTTCTTGCCGATAAAGGTTTCTACGGTAGCTTAGTTATAGGCGGAGATTTTGACATGTCCGGCAACTTTTGGGATACCCAAACATCACAGGCAAGCTCAACAGGCGGCGACCCGGGCGAATATGCCACCGGCTTAACCACCGCAGAAATGAAGATGCGGGATACTTATACTACAGCAGGTTGGGAAATCGACGATATATGGTATATCGTTGCAGGCGAAGGCAAGGCATCTTATCCTGTGCTTATTGATAATCCCCAGATTCCTGAGCCAGGCTTGCAAGATGCTTATATTGTAAGCTATTCTGCTATTGGAGATGGCTCGTTATCTGTAAAGGTTGGAGTTACAACAATCCTGACAGGTATGATTATAGCCGCAGATGCTGATATAGTTTTTAATGCTTATCCTGACGCTGATCATATGGTAGAATGGAGCATAAACGGCTCAATTATTCCCGATAATAATGAGCTTTCATATACTATTACCGGGCTTGATGAAGACTCATATGTTATGGCATTCTTCAGCCCAATCGTAGCTGACTGGCCTGAAGCATCAAGCATTACTTACGGCCAGCCGCTTTCGGAGTCAAACTTCAGCAGTGCAGACACTAACCTTGAAGGTGTGTTTGAGTTTGTTACTCCCACTGAGGTGCTTGATGCAGGAACTCATGAGGGATTAGCGGTTACCTT
>PWMZ01000010.1 GCA_003559065.1 Candidatus Nealsoniibacteriota bacterium | reverse complement strand
TCATCTTCCCTTAAAATATACTGGTGAAGCTCGTCAAAAAATTACCGCTTTTTATTTAGCTCAAGAGGCAATTGAGATTATAAGGAATATAAAAGAAAATAATTCCACTTTTCAGGGAGATCATTGGTTAAAAGGGATACCTTATAGTGAAGATTGTTTCTATATAGATTATAAAAATAATTCGGAAGGAATTGATTGTAATCAAAAAGATCAAGCTACTTTGAAGTTTAGTAAAGAAAAAGGTTATTCTTACGAAACAGGAGAAGAAACAAATTTTCAAAGAATAATAGAAGTTATAAATCAAACTGATGATAATTTTTATATCACTAGTACCGTTTTTTGGGGAGATCAAGAAGATGAAAAAATAGTCGTTTACAAACATTTTTATAACTATATGGATATCAAAAATGAATAATAATAACTTTAAAAAAGGATTTACTATAGTGGAAATGTTGGTTTCTGTTACCATTTTTTCTATTTTGATTGTTGCCGTTTTAAGTCTCTTCGTTTCTATTTTAAGAGCTCAAAGACATGCTTTTACTACTAATTATCTTACCGATCAAGCCAGCTATTCTTTAGAATATATTTATAAACAAGTGAGAGACTCTTATCCGGAGGATTTAGAGGTTGAAGACGATTCTATCAAAATTGTTAATAAAAAAGGAGGAGCAATCATTAAACTAGAAGAAGGGAGAATCAAGGTCGGCAATAGTTTTTTAACTCCAGGAGACATTGAAGTAAAAAAGCTTGAAGTAATTGATTCGGATCTAAAACAGAGCTATAAAAGATTAACTATTTTGTTAGAAATGACAAAAGATGAAAGAGAATTGTTTTTGCAACAAACCATTTCTTTAAGAAACCCCATTGATTAAGTTAGTTTTTGTGTTAAAATAATTTAAAAATAAATAAAAAAATATGTTATACATTATTATAGGAGTTGTAGTTTTAATTGTTTTGTGGGTTATCTTTACCTACAATAGGTTAGTTAAGTTAAAAAACAGAGCCAAAGAAGCTTGGGCTGATATTGATGTTCAGTTAAAGAGAAGATATGACTTAATTCCTAATCTAGTTAAAACAGTCCAAGGGTATGCCGCTCACGAAAAATCTGTTTTTGAGAATGTTACCAAAGCTAGAGCCAATGCTATGAAAGCAGAAGAAACTGGAGACCCTAAGAAAGTAGCTGAAGCGGAAAATGCTTTATCTTCTACCTTGAAAAGCCTTTTTGCTGTTTCTGAAAACTACCCTCAATTAAGGGCTTCGGAAAACTTTTTAGAATTACAAAAAGAACTAACCGACACTGAAGATAAAATTCAAGCAGCTAGGAGATTTTACAACACTAATGTAAAAAAAATTAATACTAAGATTGAAAGTTTTCCGGACAAATTAATAGCTAACATTTTTAATTTTGAAAAAAGAGATTTCTTTGAGATTAAAGAAGCAGCCGCCAAAGAGCCGGTAAAGGTTAACTTTTAGTTATGGACATTTATTCTCAAGCTGATTCTAATGTAAGAAAAACCTGGGTTTATTTAACTATGTTTTTGGTTTTTATTATTCTGGTTGCTTGGATAATTTCTTTTTTTACCGAAACCTACTTGATCTTATACCTGGCTATAGGCTATAGTGTTATTATCAGTTTTGTTTCTTACTGGAATTCTGATAAGATTGTTTTGAAAATGGCTAATGCTAAACCGATTGAAAAAAAAGATAATCCAGAGTTATACAGAATTGTTGAAAATCTTTCTATCGCTGGGGGCCTTCCTTTGCCTAAAATATATGTTATTGAAGAACAGCAGCCCAATGCTTTTGCTACCGGTAGAAACCCAAAACATGGAGTGGTGGCTGTTACTACTGGTTTACTAGAAAGGCTGGAAAAGGTAGAATTAGAAGGGGTAATAGCCCACGAGTTATCTCACATTGGTAACAGAGATGCTCTTTTGCAAACGATGATAGTTGTTTTAGTGGGAGTGATAGTTTTAATGACCGATATTTTTTTAAGAATGGCGATTTTTGGGAGAAGAAAAGGAGGAATCATTGTTATTATTTCAGCTATTGCTTTAGCTATTTTGGCTCCTCTGTCGGCTTACGCTTTAAAATTTGCCATTTCCAGGAAAAGGGAGTTTTTGGCTGATGCTTCCGCCGCTCTTTTAACTCGTTATCCCGATGGATTAGCTAGAGCTTTGGAAAAAATATCTCAAGATCCCCGTCAATTAAAAAAAGCCAATGATGCTACCGCTCACTTGTATATTATCAATCCTTTCAGGGGGAAAGAAAATCAGTCTTTTTTTAGAAAACTTTTTTTAACTCATCCTCCCACCCAACAAAGAATAGCCGCTTTAAGATCAAAAAAATGAATTGTCCTATTTGTGAAATAAAATTAAAAAGTACTATTTTACACAATGTAGAAGTAGATTATTGTTCTCATTGTTTAGGTCTTTGGTTTGAAAAAGATGAATTGCGCTGGGCCAAAGACGAAAAAGACAAAGACTTAAAGTGGTTGGATAATGATTTGTGGGAAGATGAAAAAAAATTTAAGATTAACAAAGAAATAAGGCTTTGCCCTGAAGACCGCATTCCTTTATATGAAGTAGAATATGGTGATTCTAAAATTAAAGTCGATGTTTGTAATATTTGCCAGGGCGTTTGGCTGGACCGAGGAGAATTTAAACACATTATTGATTATTTAAAAAAGAAGAAAAATTATGAGATTTTGAATAATTATTCTAAAAATATTTTTCGAGAACTAACAGAGATTGTTTCCGGTCCTGAAACCCTTCAAGAAGAAGTATTAGATTTTTTAATTATTTTAAAGTTGTTGAATTACAAGCTTTCTGCTCAACAGCCCAGAATTGCCAAGTTAATTTCCGATATACCGAAATAGGGAGAGGTACGCCTAATTGGTAAGGCACTAGTTTGGAGAACTGGCGAGCAATAAGCTCTTGCGGGTTCGAGTCCCGCCCTCTCCGCTTATGAAAATTTTAATCATTATTTTATCGGCTCTTTTTTTAAATCTTTTTTTAGATTCATTTATTACTTTTTTAGTTAATAAAAAAATTAAAAAAGGGAAAAGAGCGAAAACTTTAATTAGCGTTTTTCAAGGAACAGCTAACTTTGTTATTGTTATTTCGGCTATTTTAATGATTCTGCCGGAGCTAGGGATCAATATTGCTCCTTTGCTAGCCGGAGTAGGTGTTTTAGGATTAGCCGTTGGTATGGCTTCTAGAGAAATTGTAAGTGATTTTCTTTCCGGCATTTTTATTATCATTGAAAACCAGTATCATATTGGAGACAGGATTAAAGTTTTAAACATAGAAGGAAAAGTAAAAGAAATTACTTTAAGAAGAACTACTATTGAAGATGACAATGGTTTTTCTCATAGCATTTGCAATAGCCAGATAAAAACAATAGCTACAAAGTTACAATAATTCCTTTTTCTTCTCCGTTTTTTTCTAAAAAGATTTCTTTGACGTTTTCTCCGTTAATTGTTTGTTTTTTTACTTTAAAACCGGTTAGTGATTTGTTTAAAACTTTTATTGAGTAAGTAGTGTTTTCGTATTGATAAGAAACTTCAAATTCTTTCCAATGGGGCGGAATGCAAGGGTCGATAATAAGTTTATTTTTTTCTCTTTTTATTCCTAAAACATTTTCTAAAACAGTTTTGTAGAATAAAGCACTTGAAGCGGTATACCAAGTCCACCCCCCTTGGCCCATATGATTTTTTTCTTTCCAAATATCAGCGGGAATAACATAAGGTTCCACTCTGTATTTTTCTATTTTTTCTTTTGTATTTGATTTGATTATAGGGTTAATAGTTTCTAAGATTTTTTCTACTAACTCCGGTTTTTTTGCTTTAGTTAAAGCTTCTAAAAACCAAATGGCAGCATGGGTGTATTGAGCTCCGTTTTCTCTTATGTATTGGGGATATCCTTGGATGTAACCGTATTTTGTTTTGGTTTTTTCCGTAAGAGGAGGGGCAAAAAGAGAAATAGTTTTATTTTTCTTATCATAAAGTAAATTCATTACTGATTTAATAAGTTTTTTTTCTTGATCTTTATTCGCTATTCCGCTAATAACACTCCATGATTGGGCAATAAGATCAATTTTATATTCTTTATTTTTCCTACTGCCAATTACTTTTTTATTATCATGAAAGGCCCTGATAAACCACTTTTTATCCCAACAAGAATTAAGTGCCTTTTTAAGAATGTTTTTCTTTTTAATTAATTCTTTTTTGGTTGAATTATCTTTTTTCTTTTCGGCAATATCAATAAATTTTAAAAGATTATAGTAAAGGAAAAAACCAAGCCAAACACTTTCTCCTTTTCCTTCTTTGCCGACATTATTCAAACCGTCATTCCAATCTCCGGCCCCTATAAGAGGGAGATTGTTTTTACCGAATCGAAAACTTTTTTCTAAAGCTTTAATGGCATGTTGGTATAGAGAATCCTCTTTGGCAACATTAGGAATACCTACCCAAGTTTCTTTTTTACCAAAACTAACCTTTTCTCCTTTTATAAAAGGAGCGGTTTCTTCCAAAATGCTTTTGTCTCCTGTTTTCTCCAAATAAC
>PWMZ01000050.1 GCA_003559065.1 Candidatus Nealsoniibacteriota bacterium | reverse complement strand
TCAAGATATTCTTTTTCTCATAATAATCTATGATCGGTTGGACGTCTTTTTTAAACCAAGCCAATCTTTGTTGGACGCTTTCTTTAGTGTCATCACTTCTAACAATTAAAGAACCCTGGCAATCGGGACATTCTTTCATTTCTTTAAATTCACCGACAAAAGGAATGATTTTGCTACAGTCTTGACACATTCTTCTTTTTAAAAGCCGATCCATTGCTTCTTGGTCTGAAATATCAATCAAGATAGCTTGAATATTTTTTTCCCAGCCGTAATATTCAAAAACTTCATCCATTAAATAGGCCTCAAAGATTTTACGGGGATTGCCGTCCATAATAATTCCTTTCAAATCTTTTTTCTCTTTCAGTTGTTCCACTTTATCTAACCATAACTTTAAAATAACTGGAGTAGGAACTAACCCCCCGGAGTTAAAAATTTCTTTTAATTTTTTCCCGGTAAAATCTTCTTTTTCCGCTCTTTTTCTCAAAAGATCCCCTGAACCGATATAGTCAAAGTCAAATTCTTTTTGTAAAAGCTTAGCTTGCGTTCCTTTACCGCAGCCTGATTTTCCTAATAAAATAATTATTTTCATAACTTAATTATATCAATTTTCCTTTTTTTGTACAAGATACTTTAAGTCTTTTCTTGATTTTAAATAAATCATAATTCCAATAGAAAAAAACATAAAAGGGAAAAAAATAAACATAGCAAGAATAATAAATTGATGGCCCAGCGTATAATTAATGATATAAGGAAGAGTTACAGATAATAAAACAAAAACAATCACAACAATTAAAATAGTATTATTTTTATGACCTGGTAATTTTTTATTAAGTGAGTACCAACCTTTTTTTGTTAATAAAAGATTTTTTTTATATAATAAAAGATAATCTTTTCTATTAAAGCGAATAATTTTTGATAGAATTAAATGAAAGATAAAAAACAAAAATATTATTATTCCTAGGTTCCAAGAAGAAATAAAGAAATAATAACAAAGAAAAAAAATCAATAATAAGCCTGCATTACAAATAAAATAGATTCCAAGTTTTTTTCTAAGAAAAGATATTTCGGTTAAGAGATTTTTCTGTTCTTGATCCATCCCATTAAAAGTTTTCATATTCTCTCATATCCAGTTGGGCTTTAATTTGCCTCATGGTCTCTAAAACAACACTAACTAAAATCAAGAGAGATGTACCTCCGATTAAAAACCCGAAAACTTCCACTCCGGTTAAGCCAGCCACGATAGAAGGCATCACAGCAATAGTTCCTAAAAAAACAGCGCCGAATAATAACACTCTATTTAATATTTTTTTAATAAAAAGAGCAGTTGACTCGCCTGGCCTAATACCGGGAACAAACCCTCCCATTTTTTGCAAATTACTGGAAATTGAATCAGGATCAAAAGTAACGGCAGCATAAAAGAAAGTAAACAAAACTACTAGCACGAAATAAAAGATATTTTGAAACCAAATATTATTAAAAAAAACATCAACTGATTGGAAAATACTTCCAATCATCCCCTCTGTACCAGCAAAAAAACTGGCAATCATTCCCGGAAACATCAAAACAGAAAGAGCAAAAATAATAGGCATAACTCCGGCCGGATTAACATTCAAAGGCAAATAAGTAGAAACTCCTCCGTACATCTTATTCCCTCTCACTCTTTTAGCGTAAGAAACCGGAATATTTCTCCTTCCTTCGTTAATTAAAACTACGGCCGCTATAATCAGTAAAGCCATCCCGAAAAAGAGTAAATAAGAGGGCAACTGGGCCGGATCCCACATAACAACCATTTGTCTTACCTGATTAGGAAAGTCAGCAATAATTCCGGCAAAAATTAAAAGAGAAACACCATTGCCAATACCTTTTTCTGAAATAAGTTCTCCCAACCACATTAAAAATACGGTACCAGCGGTAATAGTAGCTAAAGAGACTAACATTTGAAAAGGACCTAAAGGAGCTATTACTTGCTGTCTTTGAAATAAAGTAAGCATTCCATAACCTTGAACAAAGGCTAAAGGAACGGTTAAATATCTTCCGTATTGATTAAATTTTTGTCTGCCGGCTTCTCCTTCTTCTTTATACATTTTTTCCAGCTGAGGGAAAATCATTGTTAATAATTGCAAAATAATGACAGCGGTAATATAAGGACCAATTCCCAACATAACAATGGAAAATCTATCTAAAGCTCCTCCGGTAAAAACATTCAAAAGACCAAACATTTGAAAGTCCTGAAAAAACTGCCTAAGGTTTTCTGGATCCATACCAGGCATAGGAATATTAGCCATTAACCTGAAAATAGCAAAAACTCCCAAGATAAACAGTATCTTGTTTCTTAGGTCTTTTATTTTAAAAATCTGAATTATTTTTTGGTACCACATATTGTTCCGCCTGCTTTTTCTATTTTTTCTTTAGCTGATTGAGAGAATAAACAATCTTCGAAGTTCAATTTCTTTTCAAGTTTTCCGTTGGCTAATATTTTTACCGAAGATCCTTTTTTAACTAATCCTTTTTCTGCAAGCAAAGAAGGTTTGACGGTTTCTCCCTCTTTAAAGTTTTTTTCTAAATCTTTCAAATTCAAAACAGTTGCCTTATCACGAGCTTTAAATCTATATCCTCTTAATTTAGGATATCTTTTAATCGCCCTTCTGATAATAGGCTCTAATGTTCTGCCCGCCCTGTCTTTCTGCTTTTTCCCTTGCCCTCTTCCAGAATAAGTTCCTCTCTTTCCTCCTCGGCCGACTCTTCTTTTTTTCTTTTTTTTATTTGGATTTAATTGATGAATCTGCATGTTTTAGTAATTTTAAAGCTTTAATAGTCGCTTTAGCATTATTTATTTTATTATTAGTTTTACCTAAGGTCTTAGAAGAAATGTCTTTAATACCGGCTAAATTACAAATTACCCTAACTGTTCCTCCAGCTACTAATCCTCTTCCTTTCATTTGCGGTTTTAACAAAACTTTGGCTGCTCCAAATTTCGCTTCAGTCTGATGGGGAATAGTATTTTCAATAATAGGAATTTTAATCATTTCTTTCTCCGCTTTTTTAGTTGCTTTTTCGATACTTTGAGCAACATCTAATCCCTTGGCTATTCCTAAGCCGACTTGTCCTTTCTGGTCACCAACAATAACTAGAGCTCTAAAACTGAACCTACGGCCACCAGCTGTCATTCTCGACGTCCTAGTTAAATCAAGCATTTTAGATTCGTATTTACTTCTTTGTTTTCTCATAATTTTAAAAATTTAAACCTTTTTCTCTAGCTGCCTCCGCTAAAGCTTTTACTCTTCCGGCATATCGAAATCCTCCAGTATCAAAAACAACCTTTTTTATTTTTTTCTCTAAGGTTTTCTCGGCTATCAATTCACCGGTCTTTTTAGCTTTTTCCATCTTTGTTCCTTTCAAACCAGCATCGGAAGCTGAAACCAAAGTTTTTCTTTTTTCATCATCAATAACTTGGCAACTAATATGTTTCGAAGATCGAAAAATAGAAAGTCTTGGTTTCAAAGAAGTTCCTGAGGTTCTGCTTCTAATTTTTTTATGTCTTTTTTTTCTTTTTAATTTTTTTTCTAACATAATACTATTCTGCCGTTATTGCTTTTTTCCCTTCTTTTCTTCTGACTATTTCATCTTCGTACCTTATCCCCTTTCCTTTATAGGGTTCTGGCGGCCTTATTTTCCTTATGTCAGCCGCTACTTGCCCTACTTGTTGTTTATTACAACCGGAAATACTAATAATATTTTTTTCTGCTTTTAATTCAATTTCAGGTATTTCTTTTATCTTTACTGGATGAGAAAAGCCCACTTTTAATAAAAGTCCTTTTCCGTCAGCAGTCACCGTATAACCGGAGCCTTCTATTTTTAATCTTTTTTCATAACCTTTACTTACCCCTTCTATCATATTAAAGATTAAGCTTCTGGTTAATCCCCATAAAGCCTTATCTTTTTCTATTGAAACTACAACACAATTATCTTTGATCGAAACTCCTTCGGGAATTTTTATCTTCAGCTCTCCTTTCGGTCCTTTAACCAAAACCTCTCCGTTTTCAATATTAACGGTTACTCCTTCTGGTATTTCGATTGGTTTTTTACCTATTCTAGACATATTACCAAATATTAAATAATAATTCTCCTCCTAATTTTCTGTTTCTAGCATCTTTATTACTCATTACCCCCTGAGAGGTAGAAATTAAAGATAAACCGTAACCACCTCTGACAAGAGAAATATCTTTAGCTTTAACATATAATCTTTGCCCTGGTTTCGACTTCATTTGTATTCCTTCAATTTCTTTTTTCAAAACGAATTTAATTAAGGAATCTTTCTTTTCAACTTTGTCCAAAAAACCCTCTTTCTCTAAAACTTTTAAAACTCTGTATCTTTTTTGAGAAACAGGAACGGTAACCGTTTTTTTATTAACGGCTTGGGCATTTTTTATTCTACACAATGTATCGGCAATTGGATCTGTACTCATATTTTTACCAAGATGATTTTTTAATTCCAGGAATCTCGCCTTTGTTCGCCATTTCTCTAAAACAAATACGACAAAGATTAAATTCTCTCATATACCCTCTTTTTCGCCCACATTTAAAGCATCTCCTAACTATTCTGCTACTGAATTTGGGCTTTTTTTTCGACTTTGCTATTTGTGATTTTTTAGCCATGTTTAATTGGAAATCCTATTAATTTTAATAATTCTATTGCTTCTTCTTTTTTGTTAGCTTTTATTCGCAAGGTTATTTCAAAACCAAAAATTAAATCTGAATCAGTACTCTCGGGAAAAACAATGTGCTCTTTAATGGGAAAAGTCAAATTCCCTTGTTGATCAAGTGATTTTTCCGAAATTCCTTGAAAATCTCTCGATCTAGGCAAAGCAATATGAATAACTCTTCCTAGAAAATCATACATCCTTTTGCCCCTTAAAACAACCTTTACCCCTATCGGCATTCCTTCTCTTAATTTGAAAGCAGCTTCTGATTTTTTCGCTTTAGTCAAAACAGGTTTTTGTCCACAAATTAAAGCTAAATCATTTAAGATTATTTTCTGAATTTTTTCTATTTCTTTACTGGTTTTACCAACAGTCATTTTTCCTATGCCTGTATTAACTACTATTTTTTCAATCTTAGGAACAGCCATCTTATTGCCAACTTTTTTTGTTAGTTCAGGAACAATTTCTTTTTCTATTTTTTCTTTTAAACTGGTTTTTTGCATTTTTGACATATTCTTTTTTTATTAACCCTAACTGCTTTCTGACAAGAAGAACACAAAATCTTAACATTTCCTGCCGGTATCGGAAAAGGAATTTCTACTGTTTGACCTTTTTCCCCTTGTTTTTTAGGTTTAACGTGTTTTTTCCTCAAATTCAAACCCTCTAAAACCACTTGGTTTTTTTTCGGCAAAACTTGGATCACTTTTCCTTTTTTTCCATTATCTTTTCCTTTGATTATCAATAATTGATCGTTTTTCTTAATTTTCATAGTATTTCTGGAGCTAAGTTAGTAATTTTTTCAAATCCTTTTTCTCTTATTTCTCTGGCTATCGGGCCTAGAATTCTTCCTCCTCTCGGCTCTTTGTTATCTCCTAAAATAACGACGGCATTATCGTCAAATTTGATATAAGAGCCGTCTTTTCTTCGGTAATTTCTTCTTTGCCTGACAATAACAGCCTTAACTACATCATGTTTTTTTACTGCTTTTCGGGGTTCTGCCTCTTTAACCGCACCAACAATTATATCTCCTAATTGGGCATATCTTCTTTTAGAACCACCTAAAACCTTAATGCATTTAATTATCTTGGCACCTGAATTATCGGTTACTTTTAAAATTGTTTCTGTTTGAATCATATTTTTTTAATAACAGTAAACCTTTTGTCTTTACTAATCGGTCTTCCCTCTTCAATAATAACCTTGTCCCCTATCTGATAATCTTCATTAACGTGAGCTTTATATTTTTTACTCACCTTAATTCTTTTTTTATATCTGGGGTGTTTTTTTAATCTTTCTACCTGAACTGTTACTGTTTTCGACATTTTATTGGAAGTAATTATTCCTGTTAATTTTCTTTTTGGCATAGTAATGTTAATATTCTGGCAATAGTTTTTTTAACCCCCTTAATTTCTTTTGGGTTTTTCACTTTTTGCCGAGCTAAATTAAATTTAAGCTCTCTTAATTTTTCTCTGTTTTGTGATAAAAGAGAATTCAAGTCTTTTTCTTTCATTTTTTTTAATTCAGAAAATTTCATTTTTTAATAAATTTGGTTTTAACAGCAAGCTTATCGCTAGCTTTTCTTAAAGCTTCCCGAGCCATTTCTTCTGATATTCCTTCTATTTCAAAAATAATTCTTCCAGGCCTTATAGGATAGACATAATGATCGACATCTCCCTTTCCTCCTCCCATTGGCACTTCTGTTCCTTTTCTGGTAATCGGTTTGTCGGGAAAAATTCTAATCCAAAGCCTTCCTCCTCTTTTAAAATACCTAATGATGGCTCTTCTGGCTGCCTCTATTTGGCGAGCAGTGATTCTTTTGGCTTGCAAACTCTTAATTCCAAAACTACCAAAATTAAGCTCGGTTGATCTTGTTTCTGTGTTTTTTTGAACTCTTTTCCTGGATTTTCGGTGTTTAACTTTTTTGGGTATTAAAATAGCCATAATTATTCAAATTTTTCTCCTTTATACAACCAAACCTTTACTCCGATAACACCATAGGTTGTTCTAGCTATCTCTTGGGCATAATCAATGTCTGCTCTTAAATTTTGTCTAGGCATTTTGCCTTTTTGCATCCACTCTGTCCGGCACATCTCTTTTCCATCTAGCCTTCCAGCCACTTCCAGTCTTGCTCCTTGAATTTCTTTGTTAGCGATAATTTTACTCAAGGTCTGTTTTAAAACCCTCCTGAATCTCATTCTTTTTTCCAAGGAAGAAGCCATCCATTGAGCGCTTAAAGCAGCGGAAGTCCAAGGGTTTTTAACTTGCTTTACTTCAATTCTTAATTCCCTTTTTTCTTTCTCAGTGGTCCCTCTTTCTCTTTTTAGTTTTCTTAAAATTTTATCAATATTTTTCTTAAGAATTTCTATTCTTTCTCCCCCCCGGCCAACAACAATTCCTGGGCGAAAAGAATAAATAATAATTGTTGTTTTATTTAAAGATCTTTCAATTTCTATTTTTTCCACTCCCAAGCTCTTCAATCTTTTTTCTAAGAAAGAACGAATCCGAAAATCTTCCTCTAAAAAAAGGCTTGGATTTTTATGATACCATCTGGAGTTCCAATCTTTTAACTCACTGGTTCTGAATATTTTTGGATGTACTTGATGTGACATATTAAATTGATTTTCTTTGGAAAAATTTTCTTTTAGCTTTTACCTCTTTTGGTTTTTTCTCTTCTTTTTTCGGTTTTATTTTCGGGGTTTTAGTTTCTTTCTTTTTAACCTTTTTCAACTTTTCTTTTTTAACTTCTTTTTTCTTTCCTTTTTCTATTTCTTCTAAGTAAATGGTAATATGAGAAGTTTTTTTTTGAATCGGATAAGCTTGTCCTCTAGATCTAGGTCGCCATCTTTTGTATTTAGGTCCTTCATCAACTAAAATTTTATCAATGTATAAGTTATTAGGATCAGCTTGAAAATTATTCTGAGCGTTAGCTACGGCTGAATCTAATAATTTTACCAAAGGATCAGCCCCTTTTTTCATGGTAAAGTTAAGAATATCTTTCGCCTCTTGCGTTTTCTTTTTTTTTATTAATTTTGCCACTAATCTTACTTTTCTCGGGGCAATTCTTAAATATTTTAATTTTACTGAAGTTGACATACTTTATTATTTTTTTTCTTGCTCTCTTTGCATTCTTCCTCCATGACGAACAAACTTTTTAGTGGGAGAAAATTCACCCAATCTATGTCCGATCATTTCTTCGGTTGCTTGAACAGAAATATGTTCTTTGCCGTTATGAACACCAAAAGTAAAACCGACCATTTCCGGTGAAATAACACAATCTCTTGACCATGTTTTTATAACAGTTTTATCACCTTTTTTCAAGTCTTTAATTTTTTTCAAAATTCTCGGGTCAACATAGGGCCCTTTTTTTATTGATCTAGTCATTTTTTCTTTTGATTATAAATTTGTCTGTTTTTTTATTTTTTCTTGTTTTAACTCCTCTGGCGTGTTTACCCCAAGGGGTTTTAGGATATTTCATTCCAATAGGGGCTCTTCCTTCTCCTCCTCCATGAGGATGATCCACCGCATTCATGGCCGAACCTCTAACGGTTGGTCTTATTCCTCTTCTTCTGGAGTCTCCAGCTTTTTTCAGCTTTTTGTATCGCCATTCAGGATAAGAAACAGAGCCAATACTAGCTATACATTCCTGTAAAATTTTTCTTACTTCCGAAGAAGGCATTTTCAAAATAGTATATTTTCCTTCTTGTCCTAAGACCTTGGCTGAAGAACCGGCTGATCTTACTATTTTTCCTCCTCTGCCTGGTTCTAATTCAATATTATAAATATCGGTACCGGTAGGAATATTTTTTACCTTCATTCTGTTTCCCACCTTTAAATCTTCTTTTTCCGAAAAATAAATCATATCTCCCTCTTTGATATTATGAGGAGCTATCTGATAAGCTTTCTTTCCTTCTTTTCCTTGTAAAAGCATGATATAGGCAGTTCGATAAGGGTCATACTCTAAAGCTAAAACTTTGGCCGGATAATTAATACTATCTCCTTTAAAGTCAATCATTCGATAACGTTTCTTAGCTCCCCCTCCTTTATGCCTAACCGTTATTTTACCTGACTTGCTCCGACCGGCTCTTTTTTTAAAAGACTTAAGTAATTTTTTTTCTGGCTTTTTTTTAGATAGCAAAGATTTCATTCGATTTTTTGTCCTTTTTTAATTTCAACTATTGCTTTTTTATACCCTCTCTTCCACCCTTCTTGTCTGCCTACTCTTATCTTTTTTCTAGGAACATTAATAATCTTAACACTTAAAGCATCAACATTATAGAGTTTTTTCAATTCTTTCTTAATTTCTGATTTATTGGTTTTTGAGCCCACCTTAAAAACATACTTATTCTCTTGCAATAAGCCGGTTCCTTTCTCTGTAATATGGAGGCTTTTTAATATATCTTTCATAATAATTTTTCAATTATTTCAGCTGCTCCTTTTTCCATTAAAATATGTTGATATTGCAAAAGATCTAAAACATTGAGATCTTTGGCTTGCATAACATCCACTTTATCTATATTTCTAATAGACCTTATTGTTTTAATATCATAACCTTTCAAAACAATTAAAACTGATCTTTCTAAATTATTTTTTTTCAATAATTCAACTACTTCTTTAGTTTTTTCCGCTTTTATTTCGTCAACCAATTTGATATCTTTCTTTTTAGCTGAAAGAGTCATTAAAAGAGCTTTTCTTTTAGTTTTTAAATTAATTTTCTTTTTAAAATTTCTTTCTGCTCTTGGACCGAAAGTAACACCTCCTCCTTTCCAAAGAGGAGAGCGAATTGATCCGTGCCTGGCTCTTCCTGTTCCTTTCTGGCGCCAAGGTTTTCTTCCTCCTCCCCTTTTTTCATCTCTCTCTTTGGTATGAGCTATCTTTTTTCTTCTTGAAAAAAGCTGGGAAAGAGCAACCTCTTTAATCAAATCATTATTGGGTTTTATTTTAAATATTTTTTCCATAAATTTCTAAGAATGTTCCTCTTTTCCCAGGAATTGCGCCTTTAATGGCAAGAATATTTTTTTCTGGGTCTACTTTAACAATTTCCAGATTTTTTAAACTTACCCTATCAAAACCCATTCTCCCGGGCATTTTTCTTCCTTTAATCACTCTTTGAGGAAAACGACAACCAACAGACCCTAAGGTTCGATGCTCATGCTTTACTCCATGACTGGCCGATTTTCCCTTAAAGTTCCATCTTTTCATCGCTCCGGCAAACCCTTTTCCCTTAGAAACTCCTGAAACTTTTACTTTGTCTCCAAGTTGGAAAACATCCACCTTCAATTCATCTCCTTCTTTTAATTCCGAATTTCCTCTGAATTCTTTAATAAATTTTTCAAACTTTAGCTGAACAGCGTCGTAATTATCTTTACTGTCTTTCTTTTTTATCTTTGAAACTAAACAAGGCCCCGCTTCTACTAAGGTCACTGGGATTACTTGATCCTGGTCAAAAACCTGGGTCATTCCTATTTTTTTTCCTAACATGATTTTCATAATACTAATTGAAAACCGGGCAAAGCCCGGTCTTCAAGGCAATGCAAATGATTTTGAATATTATAAATATTGTTTCAACATTTATGTTTTAATTTCAATATCCACTCCAGCCGGTAATGTAAGGTTCATTAAAGCATCAATAACATTTGGGTTTTGGTTAAGAACATCTATTAATCTTTTGTGAACCCTCATTTCAAACTGTTCTCTGGCGTCTTTGTGAACAAAAGATGATCTTAAAACGGTGTATTTTTTAACTTCCGTTGGTAAAGGAATTGGCCCCAAAGCTTCGGCTCCGTAACGAAGAGCGGTCTCGATAATCTGGCGGGCACAATTATCAATTACCTTATGATCATAAGCTTTCAGCTTAATTCTCAAACCAGGCTTTTGTTCTTTTTTGACTGCCATTTTAAATTGTTAATTTTCTTATTTCGTTATTTTAGTCACTACTCCAGCACCAACCGTTTTCCCTCCTTCTCTAACAGCAAATCTCTGTCCTTCTTCTAAAGCTACCGGTACCATAAGTTTTACTCCTAAAGTAACGGTATCTCCAGGCATAACCATTTCTGTTCCTTCCGGTAAAGTTGTTTCTCCGGTAACATCGGTAGTTCTAACATAAAACTGAGGCTTGTATCCTTTAAAAAACGGGGTATGCCTTCCTCCTTCTTCTTTAGTCAAAACATAAATTTCCGCTTCAAATTCAGAGTGAGGGGTAACTGTTCCTGGTTTAGCTAAAACCTGTCCTCTTTCAATTTCTTCTTTTTTTGTTCCTCTTAATAAAATACCAACATTATCTCCCGCCTCTCCTTTATCAAGAGTTTTATTGAACATTTCAACACTAACAGCGGTTGTTTTAGTGGTTTCTTTAATTCCTACCATTTCTACTTCCTCATTGGCATTAACAACTCCTCTTTCAATTCTTCCGGTAGCTACTGTTCCTCTTCCAGCAATAGAGAAAACATCTTCAATAGCCATTAAAAATGGTTTATCAATATCTCTCTTAGGTTCAGGAATATAGTTATCCAAAGCTTCCACTAATTCTAGAATTGGTTTAGCATCTTCATCATCAGCTGAATCAGTCTCTAGTGCTTTTAAAGCAGAACCTTTAATAATTGGAATTTCGTCTCCTGGAAAATCATATTTTTTCAAAAGTTCTCTTATTTCAGATTCTACTAATTCAATCATTTCTTCGTCATCTACCATATCACATTTATTTAAAAAGATAACTAAAGAATCTAAACCTACCTGTTTAGCTAACAAAATATGTTCTCTTGTTTGAGGCATTGGTCCATCAGGAGCAGAAACTACTAAAATTCCTCCGTCCATTTGAGCAGCTCCGGTAATCATGTTCTTTACATAATCAGCATGCCCAGGACAATCAATGTGGGCATAATGTCTTTTTTCTGATTCGTATTCTAAATGAGAAACAGAAATAGTTAAACCTCTTTCTTTTTCTTCTGGAGCAGCATCAATCTGAGAAATTTCTTTCTCGGAAACATTAAGACCTTTTTTATGTAACACATGTAAAATAGCGGCGGTCAAAGTTGTCTTTCCGTGATCAACGTGACCAATAGTTCCTACGTTTACATGTGGTTTTGTTCTTTCAAATTTTTCTGCCATATTTTTTTTAAAGATTCAACACTAAAAGTAAAGCCTTTTAATGTTTTTTCTTCAATTTTACTTTTTATACTTTAATCTTAAACAATTTTAAACTTTTGTCAATCCTTTTTCTTACCCTCAACAATTTCCTGACTAATATTAACAGGCACTTCTTCAAATTTATCAAACTCCATAGTAAAGGTTCCCCGTCCTTTAGTCAATGATCTTAAGATAGTAGCAAAGCCAAACATTTCAGCCAAAGGAACATAAGCGGAAATAACTTTCATCTTAGCCCTGTCAAAGGTTTCTTCAACTTTTCCTCTTTTAGAAGAAAGATCACCAATAACATCACCAAAATATTCTTCGGGAACAACTACTTCTAACTTCATTATTGGTTCTAAAAGAATCGGATTTGCTTGTTTAGCCGCTGCTTGCAAAGCCATGGAACCGGCAATTTTAAAGGCATTTTCAGAAGAATCAACATCATGGTAAGACCCGTCGTATAAGGTTACTTCTGTATCTACCATAGGATAGCCAGCTACAATTCCGTTATCTAAAGCTTCTTTGATTCCTTTTTCAACGGCTGGAATAAATTCTTGAGGTATAACTCCTCCTTTAATTTCATTATTAAACTTAAAGCCTTCTCCTTGTTTTTTTGGTTTAATTCTAATTTTAACGTCTCCGTATTGACCTCTTCCTCCTGATTGTCTAATATATTTTCCCTGGGCTTCCGCTTCTTTTTTAATCGTTTCTTTGTAAGCTACTTGCGGTCTTCCGACGGAAGCTTCCACTTTAAATTCTTTTTTCATTCTATTAACCAAAATATCTAGATGCAACTCTCCCATTCCAGAAATAATAGTTTCTCCAGTTTCTAGATCTCTTTTAATTTTAAAAGTAGGATCTTCGTTGGAGAGTCTATTCAAGGCTGTTCCCATTTTTTCTTGGTCTTCTCTTGTTTTCGGTTCAATTTTAACCGAAATTACCGGTTCTGGAAAGGTAATGTTTTCTAAAATAATAGGGGCTGATTCATCACAAAGGGTATTTCCGGTTTGTGTTTTTTTCAAACCAACGGTAGCAACAATATCTCCGGCGTAAACTTCTTCAACTTCTTCTCTCTCGGCCGAGTGCATTCTTAAAATCCTCCCTATTCTTTCTTTATAATTAGTTACAGAGTTATAAACATAAGAGCCAGTCTTTAAGGTCCCCGAATAAACACGGAAAAAAGTTAAGGTTCCGACATAGGGATCAGTAGCTACTTTAAAAGCTAAAGCGGAAAATTTTTCATTATCGTCAGTTTTTCTTTTTATAATTTCTTCGGTTTTAGGATCAATTCCTTGAACGGCAGCCACTTCTAAGGGAGAAGGTAAATAATGGCAGATAGCATCTAAAACTAATTGAATTCCTTTGTTCTTTAAAGCAGAACCAGTAAAGACAGGAATTAATTTATTAGCAATTACCGCTTTTCTCAAACATTTTCTTAAATCTTTTAAATCAATTTCTTTTTCTCCTAAGTATTGATTCATTAATTCTTCGTCTTCGGCAACAATTTTCTCTAAAAGTTGATGATGCCATTTTTCCGCTTTTTCTTTTAGTTCTGGGGGTATTTCTTTTTCTTCCAGCTCTTGGCCGAAATCTCCTTTAAAATAGAAAGCTTTCATTTTTAAAAGATCAATCACTCCTTCCAGGTTTTCTTCTTCCCCGATAGGCAACTGTAAGGCTACGGCATTTGGGGTTAACTTTTGGGCAATAGAATCTAAACTTTTTTCAAAAGAAGCTCCGGTTCTATCTAACTTGTTAATAAAACACATTCTAGGCACCTTATATTTATCCGCCTGACGCCAAACCGTTTCTGACTGCGGTTCTACTCCAGCCACTCCATCAAAAACAACAACCGCTCCGTCTAAAACTCTTAAAGATCTTTGAACCTCAGCAGTAAAGTCAATATGTCCGGGGGTATCAATAATATTAATTCTGTTTTTGCCTTCTCCTACTTCCCAAAAACAAGTAGTGGCAGCCGAAGTAATGGTAATTCCCCTTTCTCTTTCTTGTTCCATCCAGTCCATAATAGCAGCTCCATCGTGAGTTTCTCCGATTTTATGGGAAATTCCGGTATAAAAAAGAATCCTTTCAGTGAAAGTTGTTTTTCCCGCATCAATATGGGCGATAATCCCAATATTTCTTACTTTTTCTAATGGATATTGTCTTGCCATAATATTTTTACCAAGCAAAATGAGCAAAAGCC
The DNA here is from genome assembly GCA_003559065.1 of Candidatus Nealsoniibacteriota bacterium. Taxonomy (GTDB): domain Bacteria; phylum Patescibacteriota; class Minisyncoccia; order Minisyncoccales; family GWA2-38-27; genus PWMZ01. Next base: position 3,074 of record PWMZ01000050.1, on the reverse strand, counting down.
CGATTAGCTTCAGCCATTTTATGGATATCTGTTCTTTTTTTAATTACCGGTCCAGTGTTATCAGCAGCACTAATAATCTCTAAAGCTAATTTTTCTTTCATTGGTTTACCTTTTTTCTTTCTGGCTGATTCTAAGATCCAGCGAGAAGCCAAAACAACTCCTCTATCTCTTTTTACTTCTACTGGTACTTGGTAAGTCGCTCCCCCAACCCTTTTTGATTTTAATTCCATCTTGGGAGCGGCATTACTAATAGCCATTTTAAAAACATCTAAAGGTTCTTTTTTTGTTTTCTCTTTAATAATATCAAAAGCACCGTAAACAACTTTTCTGGCGATGGTTTTTTTTCCTCCTTTCATAACATAATTAATAAATTTAGAAACCTGAACACTGTTGTAAATAGGGTCCGGCTTTATTTCTTTTTGAATAATATCTTTAACCATAATTATTTCTTGGATTTCTTAGTTCCGTATTTACTTCTTTCTTGTTTTCTTCCTTCTACTCCGCCCGTATCTAAAACTCCCCTGACTACATGATATCTCACCCCAGGCAAATCCTTAACCCTTCCTCCTCTTAATAAAACTACGGAATATTCTTGCAAGTTATGTCCTTCGCCGGGAATATAGGCGGTCACCTCCATACTATTACTTAAACGAACCCTAGCCACCTTTCTTAAGGCAGAGTTAGGTTTTTTGGGTGTTCTAGTAAAAACCTTTAGACAAACTCCTCTTTTGTATGGAGACGGATATTTTTTCGGCTTATTCTTTAAGTTATTAAAACCAAAAGCCAACCCAGGCATCTTGGTTTTTTTCTTTGATTTTTTTCTTGGTTTTCTAACTAATTGATTTATGGTTGACATAAAAAAATAAATTAAGCATTTTTTTGCTTAGCTAAACTTTAACAAAAAAATTGATTATTGTCAAACTTTAAAACATCCCGAATATTACCGTCGGTGAAAACCCGACAATAAGTTCAAAAACAAAACTAATAAAGGTAAAAAGAGTTGGCAGGAGAAAAAAGATTAAAAAGATTAAAATAAAAAGTCCGTATTGTCTTAAAAACATTTTAGTATTTTCGGAAGCAAAAGTAAATAGAATATGGGAGCCATCCAAAGGAGGAATCGGCAACAAGTTAAAAATAGCTAAGATAAGGTTAACGTAAGTAATGATACCGAAAATAAAGAGCAAAGAAGGATGACCAACAAAAAATCCAGGAAATAATCTTAAAGGTATTCCGAATAACAAAGCTAAAAATAAATTAACTCCTACTCCAGCAAAGGCTACTTTTGCCTGGCCATATTTTTGATCGTTAAAATTATAAGGATTAATAGGAACCGGCTTGGCCCAGCCAAAAACAAAAGGGCTAGGCAAAATAATTAATAACAAAGGCACTAAGATAGAGCCTACCGGATCTAAATGTTTTATTGGATTCAAGCTCAATCTACCAGCGTATTTAGCCGTTGGATCTCCTAACTGATAAGCCATGGCTCCGTGAGCCACTTCATGAATAACAATAGATAAAATTAAAATAGCGATTGTGAATAAAGGAATCATAGTTTTAATATATCACTATTAACTATTTTTGCAAGAAAAACTTGCTTTTTTTTAAAAAATCTAGTAAAGTATGATCATTATGGCAAAACAATGTTCCCTTTGCGGAAAAAAATCAACCATGGTAGGACATTATAAAAAATTAATGGCCTCCTATAATCCTACCGGCAAAAAAAGAAAGTATCCCAATTTACAAAAAACTACTTTACCTAATGGTAAAAAAGCTTTGGTTTGCACCAAATGTATTAAAACAATGGCCAAAACCGGGGTATAGTGTAACGGTAGCACGAGCCCATGGGGTGGGTTTAGCCTCGGTTCAAATCCGGGTACCCCGAAAACACACTTTAAAGTGTGTTTTTTAGATAAAAAAAGAGAGAGTCCGTTTTTTAACAAACTCTCTCATTAAAGTAATTTTCTTTTATTTCTTCATCTGATACCGTATCTTACGGCATCGATGAAGACCCCAACTATACCAAGGACAAGGGTTTTTCCTTGTCCCAATACATCTTCCCGCCTTGCAACCTTTTGCCCTTTTCGGCTCAAAGGCAGCGGGATTGACTCCAATTTTTACAAGCTCCTTTATCTCTTTTAAAGAAAGCTTGGTCGGAGTAACATCGGGATGAGACAAGGAGCCATTGAAGAGCCCCATTATCCCTTTATGGAAAAACCATTCCTCGGATCCTTCCACTGTTCCTTCCGAAGAAAGGGTTCGCCAATCCTCTGTCTTGAATTCACCCTTTCTTTCCTGTTCGGCCAACCTGATAAGTTGGACGACATCATACAAATGCAGTCCAAACTTTTGGTTGGTAAATATCTGAACATTACCTTCAGGCTGCTTCTGGATAACCAAAGCAGCTCCATTAAGACGAGCATACTTAGCAATCTGCTCGTCTCCTGTCATAACCGTAACCATCTTGAGGTTCCCGTTAGGCCCAGGAATCTCTTCGGTGCTGGCCACCTCCTCGAATTGCCTTTTAGTAGCAGTCCAGAAAGCTGCCTGCTCCCGGTAAAGATTATCGAGAGCAAAAAAGATCCAGTCGGTAACTTTTTTAAGATCCCGATTAGAAACCTTTATCACATTGGCGGTCCCCAAGAAGTCTCCGCCACCATGAAGGTCGTTCTGTAAGACATTTTTCAGAATTTTCTCCAAAGCGGGAGCGTCATCTACACCCAGGTGCTTTGCCACCAAAGTAGCACAGCACTCTCCCTCCTTCCTTTCTTCTTCTCTGGGATGTTCATCAAAAGGACCTCCTCCTATTCCAAGAAGAATGGCCTCTTCGTTTTTATCATCGGCGGTACCGATGATAATCTCGGCCTTCTCAATACCCGGAAACTTCTTCTTTCCAAGACGCTTAAGAAGCCAAGCAGCCGTTAATTCATCCAGGTGCGGCCTCTCATGCACGACGATAAAGTCGATCATCTTACCATCCTCCTATAAAAGGGTTAAACTTATTTAAAAGAACATCTTTAATGTTTAAATAATAACATATTATTAGATAAATGTCAACACATCAAATTTGACATTTT
>PWMZ01000012.1 GCA_003559065.1 Candidatus Nealsoniibacteriota bacterium | reverse complement strand
TGATATTATTGTCGCTAAACACCGAAACGGCCCTACCGGCTCAATAGAACTCTTTTTTGACGAACAGAGAGCTTGTTTTAGAAATATAGAGAAAAACTTAGAAGAATAATGCAAGATCCCATTCAAAAACTAACTGACGAGTTTGCTAAATTTCCTAATGTTGGCCCTAAAACAGCTAACAGATTTGTTTTATACTTAATTAAAAAACCGACCAAAGAGATAAAACAGCTATTAGAAGCTATTATTGAACTAAAAAAAACCATTAAAACTTGCCAACTTTGTTTTAATTTTTTTATCACCCAAAAAAAAGAAGAATCTTTTTGTTCTATCTGTAAAAACCCAAAAAGAGACAAAAAAACTCTTTGTATCGTAGAGAGCGAAACTGATCTGGAGGCTTTAGAAAAAACAAAAAAATACAACGGACTCTATTTTATCTTAGAGGGAAATATTATTAATTCTCAAAAAGAAAATTTTCAAAAAAGAATTAAAGAATTGGAAAAAAGAATTGAAAAATATTCTTTTAAAGAAGTAATTATAGCTACTAATCCAACTACTGAAGGAGAGACAACTAGATTATATATTGAAAGAAAATTAAAAAACAAAAAAATACCTAAAATAACTCATTTAGGCCGGGGCTTACCCGTCGGTGGGGAATTAGAATATGCCGATCCGGAAACCCTAGAATCAGCCTTAAGCGGCAGGAGATAATATTTTTAAAATTTCTACTTCAGTATAAGGTTGACGATGGCCCATTTTAGTCTTTTGTCTTGTTTTGGGCTTGTATTTTAAAATAGTAATTTTTTTAGCCTTGTCTTGCTTTAAAATCTTGGCTGAAACCTTGTACCCTTTTAAAAGAGGCTTACCTACTTCTACTTTGTCTTTGTCTTGAAAAAGCAAAACCTCATCAAAGGTGATTTCGTCTCCTTCTTTTTTATCTAATTTTTCTACTTTTAATTTGTCTCCGGGAGAAACTTTATACTGCTTCCCACCTGTTTTTATTACGGCTATCATTTTTTTAATTTTTTAATTTTGGTTAATTTTTCAACTTTATTAGCAAATAGATTAAATCTTTTTTCGCTCTTGTTATAAGACGATAAAGCGTTTTTCAAGTGATCCCCTGTTTTTTCAAAATCATTCATTAGCTTTAAGGCGTCTTTTTGAATGTTCATTATTTGTTTTTGGATTTCTTTGGTTTGTTTGGAAATTTGGGTGTCTCTAAACCAAGCAGTAATAGTCCCTAAGGTTAAATAAATAGTATTAGGAGAAACGATGACCACTTTCTTTTTCCAAGCATACTCCCCTATATTCTTTTTCAGATTGAAAAGCATTTCATAAAAAACGGCTTCGGCTGGAACATACATTAGGGCGAAATCCAGGGTCCCTTCTTGAGGTAAAACGTACTTTGCCGAGATACTGTCTATTTGAATTTTAACGTCTTCTAGAAACTTTTTCCGATATTCTTCCTTTTCCTTACCTTCTGTTTCTATCATTTTAGTAAAGTTTTCAAAGGAAAATTTAGCATCAATAGCTAAAAGCTTTTTATCCGGTAATTTTAAAACGGCATCTACTCTTTCTCCGGAAGAAAAAGTATATTGGGTTTGGTAAAATTCTTTCGGATAATATTCGCTCAAAATCATTTCTAAAGAAGCTTCTCCCCATTTTCCTCTTAGTTTAGGAGAACGAAATATCTCTTGAAAAGAAGAAATATCTTTCATGGTTTCTTGCATCTTTTTCAAATTCTCTTGTAATTGAGTGGTTCCAGTAGCAAAAGAAACCATTTGCTCGTGCAAAGCTTTGGAGGTGTCAAAAAAATTACCTCTCAATTCTTTTACCTGAGAATTCATTAAATCAGTAATTCTTCTTTCAAACTCCTTCCTCTCTTTATTTTGAAGAACAATAATTCCAAAAAATCCTAACAATAGAATAATAATTAAAAGTAATTCTATCATTAAATGATGTTATCATTTAATAAGCATTTAGTCAATTAAATAATTCGAGATAAAAGCTCATAAACTAAAAAGGTTCCATAAACCATTAAAAGTAAAACGGCTTCTTCTCTGCTAATTTTTTTACCACTTTTAATAAACAAAGAAAAAAGGAGCGTCCCGATAATCAAAAAGATTAAAAGGGGTAAAAAGGTAGCAAAAGCGGCTTTTTCAATAACAATAGGAGAAAAAATAGCAATAATACCTAAACCGAAGGTAGGCAAAACAATTACGTCTCCGATAATTCCCCCCAAAGCTAACCAATTATTTTTCTTTTTAGCGGCCGTAACGATAAAAAACAATTCAGGCAAGGAAGTCCCAATAGCCACTATTAAAAGACCAAAAACAGCTAAGGAAAAATCAAAATATTCAGCAAAAAAGATTGAAGACTCAACAATCCATTTTCCAGCTAAAATTAAAAGAGGAATTCCAATAATAATGCCGGTAAAACTTTTCAAAAAAGACCCGTCTAGGTTATTCATTTGATCTCCTTCATAAGTATGAGTAAATAGTTTTCTTTTAGATAACAACCAGCCACTGTATAATAAAAACAAAGCTAATAGAACTACTCCGTCTCCCCTGCTTAATTCTCCATCCATTATTAAAAGCAAAGGCATTAAACTGGTAAGAATAACAAAAATAGATGATTTTTGAACTAATCTACTTTCTGCTTTCAACTCCTTATTGACCAAGGCGGCTATACCGGTAATCAAAGTAATAGTAATTAAACTGTTCCCAATTACGTCTCCAAAAAAAAGATCTGGAGCTTCCTGTAAAACAGAAAACAAACCGACGGAAAGGTTAGGAATGGCTGCTCCTATAACTAAAACAAAATAGACCAAAACAAAGTCTCGCCATTTAAACTTTTGAGCTAAAAAGGTTAAACTGTTAACCGTCCAATGGGCAGCTACCCCCAACATTACAAAAGAAAGAATAAAGATAAAAATATTGTAAATCATAGTTTAGTGATAAAATAATATATTTCGTAAAAAATTCCAAGAGTAAAAATAATTACAATAGGATAAACAATAAACTTTTTCAAGGAAGTAACGGCTTCTGGTTTTAAAATGCCAAGCTTTCGATACATTAAACTAACTAAAATACCGTCAGTTGCCAACATAACCGCCCCAACAAAACCAACTACCCAGATAAAATCCTGAAAACCTAAAAAATATAAAAAAATAGCCGGGAAACAAGCTAGGAACCAAGACAACTCCTTATTTATTTTAAAATCAAACCAAAAAACCTTTTTTAAAGTTAAACCCAAAACAACAAATGAAGTAAAAGTGGTTAATAAACCGAAAAAAAGCATTAAAGAAACTATTCCGTTGCCGAAAAACCCTCTCAAACCATCAATGGCAAACTCAGTAGTATAACTACCAGTTATGCCTAATATTAAAACAATAAAAACTAAATAGACAACAATAGGAATTAAAATGGCTGGCAAAATAATCTTTTTAATTAGTTGCTTGTCTTTTCCTAAAAACTCTTCTATTTCAGGAATTAGGGCCGCTCCCCACAAAGAAAACAAAATAACCCCGTAGGGTAAAAAAATATTGGAAAAATCTATTTTATTGGCCAATAAATTAGTTGTTTCTAAATAAGGAAATCCCTTGAAAAAAACTAAAATCAAAATTAAAAAAAACAAAATCAAGCCCCAAAAAGAAACACTGGAAGTAGTTTTAATTCCCAAATAAATAACTAAGGCTCCTATAGCAAAATATAGTAAAGAATAAAAATGAATGTTACCGGAAAAATAAGGAGAAGCTAATTCATATAAAAACTGTCCTCCTAAAATAACATATGACAAAAGAGCCCCAGTTAATCCTAAAATAGCTGAAGTTAAAGCAACTTTTCTCCCAATATTACCTAAATAAATATGGGCGAAGCCCGGCATTCTTTTGTAATCAGGGGTATGTAAAGCCACTTCAGCGAATAAATAATGAACATAGTAAGCAATTACCCCTAACAAGAGAAAAAAGCCCATTACAGGCCAAATACCGGCTCTCATGGTAACATTAGGCAGGGCAAAGAGTCCTACTCCAATGATGGTTCCTGATAAAATAGCAATACTGTAAAATATTTTTTTCATTGTTTAAATATAGCAGAATTACGAAGAAAGTAAAATTTTAAAGTCATCTTTTAAATCATTCATTTTGTTCCTGTTATAAGTAGCCACCGCCGGATGAAACAAAGGAATTATTTTTCTGCTACCAACTTTAAAAACTTTTCCTTTTACTTTACTTATTCCTTGAATTTCGTCCTCCAGCCCATATTCTTTTAAAATGAACTGAGTGGCAAAGTTTCCTAAAGTACAAATAATTTTAGGGTTAATCATTCTTATCTGTTCTATTAAATAAGGAGTGCAACTTTCAATCTCTTCACTTTTAGGATTACGGTTGTTGGGAGGGCGACATTTTAAAATATTACAGATATAAACGTCACTTCTTTTTAAATTAACGGATAATAAAAGTTCGTCTAAAACTTTTCCGGCTGACCCTACAAAGGGCTCTCCTTTTTTGTCTTCTTCCGAACCGGGTCCCTCTCCTATAAATACTATTTTTGCCTCATGATCTCCTACTCCTATAACCGGTAAATTTCTGGTTTTATAAAGAGAACACTTTTGGCAATTTATTACTTTTTCTTTAATTTTAGCTAACTCTTCTTTCATAG
>PWMZ01000055.1 GCA_003559065.1 Candidatus Nealsoniibacteriota bacterium | reverse complement strand
TTTTCAAAAAGGGAAGATATCTTGTGCTCTTAGGTTGGTTAGCCCGGAAATTCAAAGCATTGAAGATTTAAACCTGCCCACTTTTTTACATGAATTTACTAATTTAACCCAGGGCTTTGTTCTAGTAACCGGTCCTTCCGGGCAAGGAAAGTCTACTACTTTGGCTGCTTTAATTGATAAAATTAACCATACTAGAGCGGAAAATATAATTACCATTGAAGATCCGATAGAGTATGTTTTTACCCCCGACAGATCTATTATTAGCCAGAGAGAAATCGGAGATGATGCTTTAAGTTTTCCTAAGGCCTTGAAAGCAACCTTCCGACAAGATCCTAATGTTATTATGGTAGGAGAAATGAGAGATCCGGAAACTATCTCCACCGCCATTACCGCCGCTGAAACTGGTCACTTAGTTTTTGCTACTTTGCACACTAATTCGTCTTCTCAAAGCATTCACCGAATAGTTGATTCTTTCCCGGGTCACCAGCAAAACCAAATTAGATCTCAGCTTTCTTCTTCTTTGGCTGGTATTGTTTCTCAAAGACTTATTAGTCGCAACAAAGGAGGATTAATTCCCGCTTGCGAGATAATGGTTAATAACTCCGCTATTTCTAATTTGATTAGAGAAAGCAAAATTCATGAAATACCGGTAGTTATTGAAACATCTGGAGAAAGAGGTATGATATCTTTGAATAGAAGTTTGGCTAACCTAGTTAGACAAAAAGAAATTTCTTTAGAAACAGCTAAAAAATATTCTTTACAGCCAAACGAATTAAAGGGTTTAATTAATAGATAAATATGAAGTTTGATTATCAAGTCAGAACAAAAACAGGAGAAATTAAAACTGGAGTTATTGATGCATCTCATAAAGAAGGGGCCTTTGATATTTTAAAAACCAAGGGTTTTTATGTTACCTCTTTGAAAAAACACAGAGTGCCAATTTTTGAAAGAAAACTAACCTTTTTTCAAAGAGTTAGAAAAAAAGAAGTTGTTCTTTTTTCCAGACAGTTAGCTATTATGTTTAAGTCAAGAGTGCCTTTGGTTGAAACTTTGCAAACATTAGCTAAGCAGACAAAAAATGAAAAATTTCAAGAAATAATAATAAAGATTTCCGAAGATGTTAAAGCAGGAAGCAATCTTTCCCAATCTTTTGGTCAATACCCTGGAGTTTTCTCCCCCTTTTATATCAATATGATTAAAGCAGGAGAAGCCTCGGGAAAGCTTAATGAAGTTTTTAATTACTTGGCCGACTATCTAGAAAAGAATGAAAAATTAAAAGCAAAAGTAATCCAGGCCCTAGTCTATCCAGCTTTTGTTGTTTTTGTTTTTACGGCTGTAGTCACACTAATTGTCGTTTACGTTGTCCCCCAGCTTTCAGAAATTTTAGCTGAGACAGATGAACAATTGCCCTGGATAACTCAATTAGTGATGGGTTTTTCCGATTTTGTAAGAAGTAAAGGATGGCTAATTTTATTAGGAATTATTGCTTTAATTGTTGCTATTTGGAGAATTTTAAAAATACCCAAGGGAAAAAGATTTTTTGATCAAAGGGTCTTAAAGATTCCTTTTTTGAAAACATTGTTGAAGAAAATTTACCTTAGTCAAGTTGCCCTGAATCTTTCTACTTTAATATCAGGAGGCTTATTATTAACTCAGTCTTTAGAAATTACTAGTGATATTATCGGTAGCCATGTTTACAAAGACATTATTAGAAAAACCAAAGAAGAGGTGAAAAGAGGAGAAAATATGAGTAATTCTTTAAATAAATACCCCCAAGAAATTTCCCCTCTTTTTATTCAGATGTTAACCGTAGGCGAAAAAACAGGAACACTGGGGCCTTCTTTACAGAATATTGTTAACTTTTATCAAGAAGACGTTGACAACACTATTAACGCTTCCATTAAATTAATCGAACCTATTCTGATAATATTGTTAGCGGTAGTGGTGGGAGGAATTGTTGCTTCGGTCATGCTTCCGATCTTTACTATTTCTATGGCGATGTAATCTGTGTTTGTATTTTTCGAAAACTTGATTATAATAAATGAAAGGTCGTAATTAAAAAAAAGGTCGAAAAAAATAAAAACAATATAAAAAAATGAAAAAAAACAAAGGTTTTACACTATTAGAACTTTTAGTGGTAATTGCTATTATTGGTATTTTGTCTACTATCGTTATGGTTTCTTTGCAAGGAGCGAGACAAAGAGCTCAAGACGCTGCGATTCAATCTTATATTAATCAGATAAGAGCGCAAGTGTTGATAGAACATCCAGATGGTAACTACGAAAATTTTGATGAAACAGGAACTGAAGTAGCAAATCTTATAGCTAACATAGAAGCAACAGGATCTACTGTTACTCCTTTAGGAGATAACAATACTTATTGTGTTAGTGCTGAATCAATAGCAACTGACAATCACTTTTGTGTTGATTCTACGGGGAACATAACTGATGGTACAGAAACGTGTAGTGATGCTGGGGCAGAGGGCTATAAATGTAACTAGTTAAGTTATGACTAAAAAACAAAACTCATTTACTTTACTCGAGTTATTGGTAGTAATTGCCATTATTGCTTTACTGATTGTAATCAGTTCCAGTGTTTATATGCAATATAGAGAGGCAGGAAGACAGAGCGGCATTACTTCTTATCTGGTTCAAACCAGAAGAGTAGCTAACGTGATAGAAAGTACTGCTCTTAGTTATGAAGGTCTTTGTGATGACTCTGATTTTGAAACGATAAAAAAAGAAATAAAGAGCCTTAATCACGGAAGAGATGTTTCTTGTAAAGCTTCTCAAAATAAATATTGCGTAAGCACAGAAGTAAAAGATGGCAAGTATTTTTGTTTTGATTCTGCTACCGGATTTGTTGAATTTAAAGTATGCAACCCATTAACAATAGCTTGCGAGTGAATAAAAACTAAGGAGTTTTTTTAAGGGCTCTTTTTCAAGAGCCCTTATTTTATCAAAATGTTATTATTATACTTTTCAATTTTTCTTTTAGGTTTAATCATAGGTAGTTTTTTAAACTGCACCGTTTTTCGTTTAGAAAGTAAAAAGAGTCCTTTTAAAGGAAGGTCCTTTTGCCCTTCTTGTTTTCATACTTTAAGGTGGTATGATTTAATTCCTTTGTTGAGTTTTGCTCTTTTGAAAAGAAAATGCCGATATTGTCAGAAAAAGATTTCTTGGCAGTATCCTTTAGTAGAATCAATCACCGGAATCGTCTTTGTCTGGGTTTTTCACTTTTGGCTACAACAAGAAATAATATTATCTCAATTAGTTTTCTTATTGATTATCTTTTCTTTTTTAATTATTATTTTCATTTATGACTTTAAACACTTAATTATTCCGGACTCTTTAATTGTTATTCCAATTTTAATAACTTTTATCTATTTTCTAGGCAAAGACGTTAATTTTTTAAATCATTTTTTAGCCGGATCTTTTTCTTTTTTATTCTTTCTTTTAATTGTTTTAATAACTCTTGGCAAAGGAATGGGAATGGGAGATGTGAAGCTGGTCTTTTTCCTCGGTTTTTTCTTGGGGTATCCTAATATTTTGGTGGCCCTCTTTTTATCTTTTTTAATAGGTGCTATAATAGGAATAGGATTAATTTTGATTAAAAAGAAAAAAATGAAAAGTGAGGTTCCTTTTGGTCCTTTCTTGGTTGTTGGAACTTTTATCGCTTACTTTTGGGGAACCTATCTATTCAATTGGTACTTAAGTCTATTATGAAAAAAGCTTTTACTTTAATAGAACTAATAGTAGTGATAGCGGTTATAGGGATAATGACTACTATTGTTGTAATGAATTATCAAGCTGGAGAAAAAAGTATTTCTTTGCAAAGAGAAGGAATTAAGTTTTTTCAGAACGTCAGAAGAGCTCAAGCGATACTAGGAGAAGGATGGGAGGATTGTAAGGAAAATGATAAATATCATGATAACTATCGATTCGGTTACGGATTATTCTTCGATCTTAGTAATAAGAACGAATACATCCTTTTTGCTGATTGCCAGGGAACTAAAAGTTATGATGAAGATAATGACAAGATAGTGGAAACAATAAAATTAGAAAAAGATATTGAAATTTTGAATCTTAAAGTTGATGACTTTTTAAAAGACGATTTTAGTGTTGTTTTTGTTCTTCCGGAACCCGAAGTCCATTTTGAACCAGACGGTGATTTAGTAAGTGTAACTTTTCAAATTGAAGATGGTAGTAATTCTAGGACAGTGACTCTTAATGAAATAGGGTTAGTGGAATATGAAAATAATTAAAAACCAAAAAGGATTTAGTATTATAGAAGTATTAGTAGCTTTCTTTATTTTAACAGTGGGTATTTTAACTATTTACGGTAGTACTCATCTTCCCTTAAAATATACTGGTGAAGCTCGTCAAAAAATTACCGCTTTTTATTTAGCTCAAGAGGCAATTGAGATTATAAGGAATATAAAAGAAAATAATTCCACTTCTCAGGGAGATCCTTGGTTAGAAGGGATACCTTATAGTGAAGATTGTTTCTATATAGATTATAAAAATAATAGGGGAGGAATTGGTTGTGATAAAAAAGGAGAAGCTGTTTTATATTTTAACGAACAAACGGGTTATTCTCATGATAACTCAGGAGAAAAAACAAATTTTCAAAGAATAATAAAAGTTATAGAAAAAACTGATGATAATTTTTATATAACTAGTACCGTTTTTTGGGGAGATCAAGAAGATGAAAAAATAGTCGTTTACAAACATTTTTATAACTATATGG
>PWMZ01000013.1 GCA_003559065.1 Candidatus Nealsoniibacteriota bacterium | reverse complement strand
GTCTTTTTCTTTAGACTCTTTCTTTTCCTCCTTTGCTTTCTTTTCAGCCTTAGGTTCTTCCTTTTTTACTTGTTTTTCTTTGGCCGATTCATCTTCTTTTGCTGTTTCGGAAACTTTTTTAGCCTTTACATCTTCTGCCGGCTTGCTTTCAGTTTCAGCTTCTTTAGCAGGAGCTTTTTCTTCAGCCGGTTTTTCTTTAGTTTTAGGCTTTTCTTTAGTTGTTTGTTCTGTTTTATCGTACTCAGATTTTAGATTTGCCAAAGCATCAATATCGCCAAGAGTAGTTTTTTCCATACTGTCTTTCATCTTCTTGACGGCTTGTTTGCTGGTTTTATCTTTTGCTTTTCTCTTTGCACTCTCACCGGCTTTCTCAGCAGCATTTTTATCCTGGAAGATCTTTGTATGAGAGACAATGATCTTTTTGCTATCCTTGTTGAATTCAATAACTTTAAAATCAAGTGTTTCATCCATCTTGGCTGTTGAACCGTCTTCTTTAACGATATGACGTGTAGGAGCAAATCCTTCAACGCCGTATGGTAGTGCAACAATAACACCTTTGTCTGATGATCCGACAATAGTACCTTTGTGGATGGAATCTATTTTAAAGACTGTTTCAAAAACATCCCATGGATTTTCTTCCAGTTGCTTATGGCCAAGGCTTAAGCGGCGGTTCTCTTTGTCAACATCAAGAACTACAACCTCAATTTTTTCGCCTATTTTGGTAAACTCTGCCGGGTGTTTTATCTTTTTACTCCATGAGAGATCACTTATGTGAATCAGTCCGTCAACACCTTCTTCCAACTCAACAAAAATTCCAAAATTGGTAAAATTTCTTACAGTTGCTGTATGCTTGGATTTTTGTGGATATTTCTCATGAATATTTTCCCATGGGTCAGGAATAAGTTGCTTGATGCCAAGTGACATTTTTCTTTCTTCCCTGTCGAGGGTTAGGATAACAGCTTCTACTTCATCACCCACTTTGAGAAAGTCTTGTGCTGTACGTAAATGTTGCGACCATGACATTTCAGAAACATGTATCAGGCCTTCAACCCCGGGAGCAATCTCGATAAATGCGCCATAATCGGCAATAACAACAACCCGTCCTTTTACTTTATCACCAACTTTAAGGTTTGGATCAAGCGAATCCCATGGATGTGGTGTAAGCTGTTTCAGGCCAAGTGCAATACGTTTTTTGCTGTCATCAAAATCAAGTATAACAACGTTGATTTTCTGATCAAGCTCTACAATCTCTTCAGGGTGATTGATTCTACCCCATGACAGGTCTGTTATGTGAATCAGGCCATCAACACCACCAAGGTCAATAAATACACCATAAGAAGTGATATTCTTAACAGTTCCTTCCAGAATTTGTCCTTTTTCCAGCTTAGAAATAATTTCAGCCTTCTGAACTTCAAGTTCTTCCTCGATAAGAGCTTTATGAGAGACTACAACGTTTTTGTATTCGTGGTTGATTTTAACCACTTTAAATTCCATGGTTTTTCCAACATAAATATCATAGTCGCGAATAGGCTTCACGTCAATTTGTGATCCTGGCAAAAAGGCTTCAATGCCAAAGACATCTACTATCAAGCCACCCTTGGTTCTGCATTTTACGTGGCCATTAATAACCTCATCCTTTTCGTATGCTTCGTTAATTCTCTCCCATGAACGCAGAGTGCGGGCTTTCTTATGTGATAGCAGAAGTTGTCCTGAGTGGTCTTCCTGGCTTTCTACATATACTTCAAGGTGGTCTCCGGGTTTCAGTTCGGGGTTATATCTGACTTCGGATGCGGGAATCACACCGTCAGATTTAAAGCCTATATTAACAACTACTTCCCTGTTGTTTATTGATACAACTATACCATCCAATACTTCGCCTTCACCAATTGACTTTAGTGTGTCATCATACATGCTCTCGAGCTTCTTGCGCTCTTCTTCTGAATATATGTCTTGTTTTTTATCTGAAGCATCCCAGTCAAATTCTTCCGGAGCCGGAGTTGTGTTTGCTACAACAGCAGAACTGTCTTCATCTTTTTTTAATTCTGCAGGCATCTCTTGTTCTTGAGAATCATCAGGGCGTGTTTCTTGTGTTTCTTTTTTTGGATCACCGGTTTCAAGGTTTTCCGGCTGTTCCTTGCTGTCTTCAGATAGTTTGCTTGTATCTTCCGAAGGATTAGGGTTTTTGTTTTCTTCTGACATTAGATAAATTTAATTTTAATGCTATGGTTTTTAATAAAAACCTGGTTAAACAATTGATTTAATTAGCCCCAAAAAAGGGAATGCAAAATTAGAAAAAATCAATCAAACTACAAACAATAAGTTTATATTTTAATCAAATTATGTACAGATTTTAAAAAAGTTGCTAAAGCATTACCATATTTGTTTAAATTTGAACAATGCTTATTTCTGAGCAGCTTCTTTTGTTAATAAAAAGAAAAGTTAAACGAATCCTTTTGGCATGAAACTCTCACTCATTTATCATTCATAAAAAAGAATGCATAAGCATGATATGTGCCTGGGCTAAAAGGCAAAAGGGTCATTTTTTTTAAAACAATAGTTATCAGGATATCTGAACATTAAAACATTTTAATCAAATGAAAATATTCAGACACTTAAAGCTTAAACAACGATTTATGTTGACTTTGACATTGGTCGTGGTTATTTTATTCGGGTCTTTTGGTTCGATTGTTTATTTTAATCGGGTCAGGACTACTAATGAAAATATAAAATCAGTCATGCGGGGCAATCTGTTAGACCTTACTACTCTTCTCGATTACACTCATTACCAAAAAGGAATTGTTAGCGAGCATGCAAGCTACATTGTTGGAAAGACACTTGGGTATGTTAACAGGGACACATTGATTTTTGATGAACCCGTGGTAGAAGTGTTGTCGCAGGTTCGCGAACCTTTTCAAAACGAACTTACGGAATATGATATTGAGTTTTTGAATGAAAAACTGCCGAAAAAGAATTATTATGACACTGGTTATCCATTTATTGTTGGCTCTGATGGTGTACTGATGGTTCATCCAACCAGGGCAGGAGAATCAATTAGGGATGAAAGGTTCTTCAGAGAGTTTTCGGTAGCTCATGAGTTTGGTATGGTTAAGGACGAAAGCTTTGAACCGGGTTACACATCAATGATTTATTACATGTATTATCCTTTGTATGACTTGTATTTGGCTGCTGTAGCTCATGAAGAAGTTGCTGTATATGGGCCCATTATTCCTGTGATGCGGCTTACATATTCTTCACTTGTTTTGGCATTTTTGATTTTTTTATTTTTAACAAATAATTTAGCTAATTCTGTTTTAAGGCCTGTCAGAAAGATCAATAATGTTTTAAAAATGCTCTCAAAGGGAGATGTCACCAATAAGGTATATTTAAAACAAAAGGATGAGTTGGGAGAAATTGCTTTTTCGGTTAATGATATTATTGATGCCTTTAAAAAAACCTCAATATTTGCCACGGAAATAGGTAAAGGTAATTTTGATCACGAATTTGAACCCCTGGGTGAAAATGATGAGCTTGGAAAGGCCTTGATAGATATGCGTATAAGCTTGAAGGAAGCAGATGAACAAGATAAGCTGCGTAAACAAGAGGATCAGAAAAGAAATTGGACAGCAGAAGGCCTGACTAAATTTAGTGATATATTAAGACAGGAAACAGAAAACCTTGAAGAGTTATCTTACCTTGTTGTTTCAAGTATTGTAGATTATTTAAATGCTAACCAGGGAGGACTGTTCATTCTTAATGACGAAGATGAAGGACATAAATTTCTTGAACTAACGGCATGCTATGCATTCGACAGGAAAAAATTTATTAAAAAAAAGGTTGAACTTAATGAAGGGCTGGTTGGTGCTTGCTTTATGGAGCAAAAAACAACACATCTTGCCGATATACCCGAAGATTATATAAGTATAACCAGCGGCCTGGGTGATGCTAATCCTACAAACCTGCTGCTTGTTCCACTCAAGGTCAATGATGTTATTTATGGAGTTTTGGAACTTGCATCTTTTAATCAGTTTGAACCTCATGAGATTGAGTTTGTAGAAAAAGTTGCGGAAAATATTGCATCAGCTATTAGCAGCACAAAAGTTAATCAACGTACTGCGATGTTGCTAAAAAAGTCGCAACAACAACAAGAAGAAATGAAGGCGCAGGAAGAAGAAATGAGGCAGAATATGGAAGAGTTGCAAGCCACCCAGGAAGAAGCAAGCCGCAGAGAAGCCATGATGTCTAATACAATGAAAGCTATTGACTCCTCAATTGCTATTATGGAATTTGATGATAAAGGAATAATAATTAATGTAAACCGCAAGTGGGAGGAAATATTTGGCTACTCCAATGATGAAGTAAAGGGAAAAAATCATTCATTCCTATTTGTTGATAAAAATTATGTTGATACAGAAGATTACAAAAATTACTGGAATAGCATAAAAAGCGGCACTGAACAAAAATATACAGACAAATATGTTGCAAAAAACGGAGAAGTGAAAACTCTTGATGTAGCCGATTGCCCTGTATATGATAAATTTGGTGTTATGGAAAAAATAATGAAATTTTGCGTGGATATTACAAAATATACAAACAAATAATTGTAATATTTTTTATTTTAGCCGAAAATTTTCAAATTGAAGATAAGAAAATATTTAAAATAAAGATATGAAAAAATTGTCCAGTTGGTTTAAAAACATGAATTTGAAGAAACGTTTTATTTTTTCTTTAAATCTTACGGTAGTTTGTGTTATTTTAATAATTGTAGTGGTTGCAACAATAAACAGGATAAATACTCAAAAAAATG
>PWMZ01000059.1 GCA_003559065.1 Candidatus Nealsoniibacteriota bacterium | reverse complement strand
CCTGGACTTGTGAATTCATTTCCTTACTAGCTATTATTTCTCCAGTTTCCAGGTCAGCCACTAAAAAAGATTCAGCTTCTACCTGCAAAGGATTATAATTAATCATTTTAAAAGAAGGCAACGGGAATCTTTCTTTTCGTTCAAAAACTAAAACTGGCATTCCTCTTTCGGCAAAATCAAAAACTTTCTTGGCATCTTCACTTTTTAACCTAATACAGCCACCAGAAGGCCCCGGAAGCAATTCTCTTCCTAATTCATCATAAGGCCAACCGTGAATAAAAAAGTTTCCGTAAAATTGAACGGCATAAGGCATCCAAACCTCACTAATGGAAGAAAAATGATTAACCAATTTGTCTCCGACAAAATATACTCCTGGAATAGTCTGCCACCAAGTCCCTTCCTTCCCCTTACTTTTGACAGTAAAAGAATCAATAATCTCTCCTTTTTCGTACAAGATAAGATTCATTGTCTCTAGGTTCAAATCAATAAAGTCCCTTTCTTCTTTAATAAGTCTTCTCCTTTCTAAAACTACTCTTTCTTCAATATAGTCTTGTAGCCCAAATTCTTTTAATTCTTTTTCAGAATAAATAAAAGATCTTTCGGCTGGAACGTTATAATATACTTCCGGTTCAAATTCTTGAATATATTTGAAAAGAAAAAAAACAGTTATTGAAAGTAAAACAACAACTAAAAAAAGTAAAAAGCTAAAAACTTTTATCCAGTTAATTTTCATTGGTTCATTTTACCTTATTAAAGAGTTGAAAACAAGTTTTAAAAATGATATAAAGTAATAAGCTCTTTAACAATAATTCTCTAACCAAGGAGGTGACAATTTGTGGTATTGTAAAAAGTATAAGGAAAACGTAACCTCTAAAAAAGTAGAACAGTGGTGTAAAAAACAAAACGGAAAAGGAGGTTGCAAACACCTTAGAAGGCAAAAAAACGGCAACAAGGATTATAACAATAAACCTTGCTGTCTGTTCTAATATTTCATCTTTAGGAATAGACCCAGTCTATTCCTTTTTTTTAAGCCTAACTTGAAAAGTTTATTGGCGTTCTGCCAAAAAACTTTTTCTTTATTTAAAATACCTAAAGAATTAATCAAATCAATATGTTTTTTAAAACTTCCTGTTATATAATCAGTGCCGAATAAAACACTTTCGGGGTTGTCTTTAATCGTCTTTTTTAAAACCCTTTTTATATTATCCAAACCAGTTTCCTTAACCACTTCTTTAACCATTAAGGCTGAAGTATCAAAATAAATATTTTCAAATCCCCTAGTAATCTTATAGCAATAATCTACTTCGGGCCAAAAATAATGAGCAATAATTATTTTCAAATGAGGATATTTTCTGGCAATTTCAACAATATATTTAGGGTCATTATACTTGGCAGATTCTCTTTTTCTAGAACCAGTCATTCCTGTATGAATAATTAAGGGCAAGTCATACTTTAGACATAAATTATAAATTGGAAACCACCTTTTATCCGTTGGGTAAACAGGATCGTGCCCGGGAAAAATTTTAAAGCCTTTAATTTTTTCTTCTTTAAATAATCGATCGACCCTATTAAAAGAATCCTTAACTTCATCAACCATTAAGGTTCCTACAATAAATAATTTTGAATCCACTAAATTCAGAACCGTTTCAAGGTCGGCACAATTAGTATTAGGTTCATTGTCGGGAATAACAATAGCGTAATCAATACCGTTTTCTTTCATTTCTTCTAAGAGATTCCTTTCAGCTTTTGAAAAATCTTTTTCGAAAGAATTTAAATGAAGATGAGAATCTATAATCATAAATTAATTTTGAAATAATCAATAATCCGTTTTTTGCAATCAATACAAAAATCCATTTTTTCTATTTCTTCTAACGAAAACCAGCCCCAGCCTTGAAAATCTTTTTTATTAACAGTCGGCTCCTTTTCTAGTTCAACAATAAAAGTTTTAAATATTCTTTTGTCAAAATAATAATCTCTAAAAAATGATAAACTTTTTACGCCAACACTCAACTCTTCTTTAATTTCTCTTTTTAAGGCTTGTTCCGGCAACTCTCCTTTTTTCATTCTTCCTCCAATAGTTTCCCATTTCAAGGGAGAAAACTTTTTATCAGAACTTCTTTTGCCTATAAAAACCTTATTATCTTTTTTGCGAACTATAATAGCACTAACAGAATTTAACATATTGTTTTTATTATAACAAAAGCTATTTAATAAAAAAGCCCCGCCGGTTGGTTCCTTTGGGGCAAATGTTTTAAGGAATGAGAAGATCGAGCTCCTCATTTCTTGGATAAAATTTTCCTCTGACAGGGTCCTCCACGTCCTCATCCAGGGCCCTGAGTCTTCTAATAAGGTCGTCCACGTGTTGATTATTGTCATGGACAACTCTCAAAAAAGGAAGTTCTCTTCCTTCCTGGACAAGGCTTTCCGAAATAAGAGAACCCATTATAAGAATAACGTCTTTTAAGTAAGGACATCCTTTCAATGCCCCTACAATATCTTCTTTAACGAGATAGAATTGAGCCTCGTCATACCCATGCACTTCAATGTCCATCAACAACATGATAAACTCCTCCAAAAAGAGTAGGTTTTTTCAACGAACACATACTAAAATTATATCTTATCTTTTCCTTTCTGTCAAACAAAAACCGAAAGGAGGAATAGTCACCCCTTTTACCTCTCTATCACTCATTAAATCTTGATGTTCTTTGGCAAAAGAGACTTTTCTTTCTTTATCTTGAAAATTAAAAAATCCGACAAAATCCCCTCTTTTTATTTTTAATAAACCAGGCTCAACAACTTTCGCTTTTTGTTTTCCCTTGAATTCTTTTTTGATTCTAAGTAACTTTATTATAATCCGGTAACTCTCACTAAAATTCATATTTTCCAAATCCCATAACTGGCGATTAATAGCCCTTCCCTTACCTTGAGATCTATAGGGCACAAAAAGATTATCAAAATAGATATTAGGAGTTCCTTTTAAAAATATTAAAAGAGCATGGGCGGTTAAAAACTTCTGTAAATTTCTTTCTAAAATATCATAAAGAGTGATGTTCAACTCATAGGGATTGTCTTTATTATAATAAGAAACGGTACCTCCCAGTTCTTTTGTTTTTCTTACCAATTCATTTATTTTTTTTGAAGAAAGAATATTCTCTACTGGTCTTAAGGGAAATCCATCATGAGTAGATAAAACATTAAGATAGTCTTTTTCTTTTAAAGAATTAATGTGAAAAACCAGTTTTTCAACGGATCCGGTAAAAAAAGAGTGAATTACTAAAGGAGCCAAGGCAAAATTATAAACTAAGTCGCTAACTTTAAGATACTTTTTATTCTCTTTTTGAGGAACATTGGCTTCCACCAATACTTTAATATTAGGATTAGCCCAAGAAAGAATTTCCCTGAAAAGCTCAATAAAAAGGAAGGTTTCTTTTAAATGAATACAATTAGTTCCTATTTTTTTCCAAAGATAAGGAGCGGCATCAATTCGGAAAACGGTAGCTCCTTTTTCTACGTAAAAAAGTAGTACTTTAACAATCTCTAAAAAAACTTTTGGATTCTGATAATTTAAATCAAGTTGGTCTTTGCTAAAAGTAGTCCAAAAGAATTCACCATTAAAGCAATGAAAAACGGGGCTTTTTCTCGGACGAACCACTTTCGAAAGTCTTTTGTCTTTCGGGCTAGCTTTGATAAAAAAATCCTTTTTTTCAAACCATTCGCTTTTTGGAGAAATATGGTTTATTACGGCGTCAAAAAGTAAGCCAAAATCATCCCCAACGTTTTTTATATCTTCCCAGTTACCTAAAGAAGGCTCCACTTTTTTATAATCTATTACCGAAAAACCATAATCGGAAGAATAATGAAAAAAAGGAAGAAGATGAACGGTAGAAAAATCTTGACAATTTTCTTTTAAAAAAATATCTAAATCTTCTAAGGGTTTTTCTCCTTTTATTTGCAAAGGAGAAACTGTTAAAACACTTCTCAGTTCATTGGTAGAAAAAGATCTTTCAATTAATTTTTTTACTTCTTTAAAAAGTTTTTTTGCTTCTTTTGAACCATAGAGTCTTGTTAATTTCTTTTCAATCATATTGAAAAAAGCTTTTTGGCATTTTGAAAAGTTACCTTTCCTACTTCTGAAGATCTCTTAATTTCATCTATTCTTTCGATAACTTTTTCAACAAAGAAGGGATCATTCCTTTCTTTGTCTCCTAAATAAGGGCAATCGGTTTCTACTAACATTCTTTCCAAAGGAATTTCTTTGATTACCCTGTCTAAATTTAATTTGAAAATAATACCAGTAAAACCCAAAAAAAGTCCTTTTTCCAAATATTTTTTAGCCTGAGATAAAGAACCGGTAAAACAATGGACTACTCCAAAAACTTTGTCAGGTAAAATTTCCAAAAGCTCGTCATGAGCTTTTCGACAATGAATAATTAAAGGAAGATTTAGCTCTTCAGCCAACTTTAAGTGTTGAAAAAATACTTCTTTTTGTTTTTTAACATTCTTGTTTCTCAAAAAATCAAAACCAGTTTCTCCAACAGCTACTACATAATCATTTAAAGCTAATTCTTTAAATTTCTTGAACTTAAATTCTTCTTTTTCTACGTGAATAGGGTGAAGGCCAACTGAAGCATAAACTCCTTTCCGGGCCATTTTAACCGCCTGGCAACTGGTTAGATAATTAGAGCCAACATTAATAGTCAAAAGATCTTTTTTCAGACACTTTTTAATTACCTCTTCTCTATCTTGATTAAAAGCTTGAAAGTTTAAATGAGAATGAGAATCTATTATCATTATATTCTTGGAAATAAAGGAGTTATTCCTTCTTTCATCTTCTCAACAGTCTTTGGCAAAAAAGGTTCTAATAAATAGCTAATTTTTTCTAAAACTTGCAACAAATACCCTATTTCTTTCCCTCCTTTTTTTTCCCAAACTTTGTTTTTCTCAATAAAGATATCGGCTTGTTTAATAATTTCAAAAATTACAGCTAAAGCTTCGTTGAGTTGGAAATTGTCCAGATACTGATGATATCTTTTTTCCTTTTCTTTGATTTTAAATAAATCTCTTTCTTCTTTTTGAAAGCCATTTTCAGCCATTTTTTTTACCCTAGAAAAAAGATTACCTAAACCGGAAGCTAAGTCAGAATTATACCTTGATTCAAACTTTTCTATGGTAAAGTCTCCATCTTTAGCAGAAGGAATTTCTCTTAAAAGATAATATCTCAAAGAGTCCACTCCGTATTTTTCGATTATTTCGAAAGGATCAATAACATTGCCAATAGATTTGGACATTTTTTGACCGTCAACGGTAATAAAGCCGTGAATGAATATATTTTTAGGCAAATCTAATCCGAGAGATAAAAGGATAGCTGGCCACAACAAGCAATGAAAGCGAAAAATATCTTTACCGAGACAATGAACGTCAGCCGGCCAATATCTTTGAAATTTTTCTTTGTTCTGGTCATAACCTAAAGCAGAAATATAATTGGTTAAAGCATCCACCCAAACATACATAGTTTGACTTTCATCATTCGGTACTGGAATCCCCCAAGTTAATTTTTCTTTATCTCTTGAGATACTAATATCTTCTACTCCTTGACCAATAAAAGAAAGAATTTCATTTTTTCTGGTTTCAGGGACAACATTAACTATATTTTTTTCAATTAATTCTTTCACTTTTTGAGCATATTTAGAAAGCTTAAAAAAATAATTTTCCTCTTCAATCAATTCTGGTTCTTTTTGATGATGAGGGCACATTTTTTCAACCAAATCACTTTTTTTAACAAAAGCCTCACAACCAACACAATAAAAACCCTGATATTTTTTCTTGTGAATATCTCCACTTTCTAATAACTTTGACCAAACTTTTTTTACCGAGGGCCAGTGTTTTTCTTGGTCAATAGTTTCAATAAAATCATCATTAGAAATATCAAGCACTTTCGTTAGTTCTTTAAATTTATCAGTAATCGGTCTGACAAAATCAATCGGCTCCTTATTTTCCTTTTGAGCTTTTTGGGCAATTTTAAGGCCATGCTGATCAACCCCAGTTAAAAAGAAAACATCCTCTTGCAATAACCGGTGATACCGAGCTAAAACGTCAGCCTGAATTGACTCTAAAGCAAAACCAATATGAGGATCAGCATTGGTATAAGCAATGCTGGTGGTAATATAGAATTTTTTCATATAACTACTGATTCTTTATCTTTTTTTTTCTGCAAAAACTCTTTAGTAAACTCAAAAAGAATTCCGGTTAAAGGAATAACTAGAATAGCCCCTAAAAATCCCCACAACTGAGCACCAACTAAAAGGGCCACTAAAACTAAAGCCGGTGACAGCCCCACTGCTTTTTTCATTAAAACGGGAGTTAAAACACTTGTTTCTGTTTGTTGAATGATTATAAAGGCAAGTAAAACAAAGATTAACTGAGTAAACTCGGTTATCGGAAGTAAAATGAAAAATAATAAAATACCGGTGATAACGGGGCCGACATAAGGGATAAAATTTAAAATCCCAGCCATTAAAGCTAAAACTAAGGGATATTGAATATTAAAAAGATAAAAAACAATATAACTAACTACTCCGACAAAAATACAAGTAATAATTCTAGCTAAAAACCAAGCGGAAACTTTCTTTTGGCTTTTTTGCCAAATAGAAAGAGCATAAGCTTCGTATTTTTTGGGAAATAAAAGAATAATCCCCTTTTCAATATTATTTTCTTCTAGAGAAAGAAAATAAGAAATAGTGATAATAAAAATAGCCGAAACGACACCGCCAAAAATAGCAGCCAGAAAGGAAAAAACGTTAGTGGTCATTAATTGCAAACTTTCTTCAAGGGCAAGTAGTTCTCCTTTGCCGAAAAGACCTATTTCTTGCAAGGGAGGATATATTTTTTCAAAATATTCGGGAATAGCTCTAATAAAAATTTGAACCTCGGTAGCAAAAAAAGGAACGATCAAATATCCCACATATCCTAAAATACCCAAAAACCCGATATAAATTCCGGTAACGCTAACAAATCTGGGAATCTTTCTTTTTTTAAAAAAACTTATCAAAGGCTCTAATAAAATAGCGATTATTAAAGCGAAAACAACCCAAATTATAATTTCTCTAATACTGAAAAGAACGTAAAAAAGAGTAATAGCGATAAATGCTTTAAAAATAGTTTCCCAGGAAATATCTAAAAAATTTTTCATATTTTTAATATTTTTTCAAACTTTTTTTTATCTTTAAATGGCCCCACTAAAGCCAAGTTTAAATTTTTAGGTTGAAATACTTCTTTAGCCGTTTCTAAAATATCTTTGGCTTTTACACTATCAATTTTAGCACATATTTGCTTAGGAGTTAATACCTCTTTTTTAACCGCTTCTTGGGTGCCGTAAAAAACAGCCCGACTATCAGAAGTTTCTAGCCCTAAAACCAAGCTTCCTTTAAGGCGTTCTTTTGCTTTTTTAAATTCTAAAGAGGAAATTTTTTCTCGAGTTAATTTTTTGTACTCTTTCAAAATGGCTGAAATTGCTTTCTCTACCTTACTATTGTCCACTCCGACCTGGGTCACTAAAGAACCGGTGTCCGAATCTTTATCATAATCGGTTTTGACATAATAAACCAAGCCTAATTTTTCTCTAATGGTTAGAAATAACCGAGAACTCATCATCCCCCCTAAAAGAGCAGCCATTAACTCCAAAGAATATTTTTTAGAACTAAAAATATCAAAAGCCCTTACTCCTAAGCACAAATGAGTCTGATCGGTCTTTCTGTAATTTAAAATCATTTCTGGTTTTCTTTGACTTTCTTCAGTTTTTTCTTTTTCAATAACTGGACCATTTTTAATATTGCTAAAACTTTTTTCCACCTTTTTTTTAATATTTTTAAAATTACCAGATATTACCACTATCGTATTTTTAGCAACATACTGTTTGGAAAAATAGTCCAAAATATCTTTTCTTCTAATGTTTTTGACGCTTTCTTTAGTTCCTGAAATTAATCGGCCGGCTGGCTGGTCTCCATAAAGGACTTCGGACCAAAGAGATTGTACGTGATAAGAAGGATGATCAAAATACATATTAATCTCTTCTATAATGACATTCTTTTCTTTTTCCATTTCCTTTTTTTCAAAAATCGAATTCAAATAGATATCAGAGACAACATCTAAAGCTAAATCAAGGTGTGATTTTTCCACCTTGGCATAATAACCGGTATATTCGGCTCCGGTAAAAGCGTTATAAGAGCCACCTACCCTGTCTAAGGGCTCTACAATCGAAATCTTATCCGGCCTTTTAAGGGTTCCCTTAAAAGTTAAATGCTCTAAAAGATGAGAAATACCGTTAACTTCCTTTTTCTCATACTTTAAACCAGTCCTAGCTAAAACTAAAAAAGTAACTGTTTGAGTATTTTTTTGAGGTATTTCAATAATAGTTAGTCCGTTAGCAAGAACTCTTTTGTGAAACATTCTTTTAAATCTTTAATTTTTACCCTCTTTTGCTCCATTGTATCTCTATTCCTGATAGTAACAGTATTGTCTTCCAAAGAATCAAAATCAATAGTAATAGTCCAAAAAACCCCGACCTGATCCGCTCTTCTGTATCTTTTCCCGATAGAGCCGGTCTCATCATAATAAACGGAAAAATTATTCAATAATTGAAAAACTTCTTTAGCTTTTTTTACCACTTTATCTTTGTTTTTAACTAAAGGGAAAACGGCTGCTTTAAAAGGAGCGAGTTTCTTATTAATTTTCAAAACTATTTCTTTTTCTTTTTTCGATTTTTCACTTCTCCCTCCCTCAACTTCTTTTAAAGAAGAACATAAAATAGTGAAGAACAATCTTTCCACCCCAACCGATGTTTCTATAATATGAGGAAAATACTTTTCTTTCCTTTCTTGGTCGTGATACCTCAAGTCCTTTTTACTGTGTTTGGCATGATTTGACAAATCCCAATCACCTCGATAATGAATTCCTTCTAGCTCTTTCCAACCGAAAGGAAACTTATACTCAATATCTACTTGTTTTTTAGCATAATGAGCTCTTTCTTTTTCGGGAATTTCAACTGTTCTTAAATCTTTTATTCCTAGTTCTTTATACCAATCAAGTCTTTGTTGTAACCAAAAATCAAAAAACTTTTCCGCTTCTTTAGGATGACA
The DNA here is from genome assembly GCA_003559065.1 of Candidatus Nealsoniibacteriota bacterium. Lineage (GTDB taxonomy): Bacteria > Patescibacteriota > Minisyncoccia > Minisyncoccales > GWA2-38-27 > PWMZ01. The sequence continues at coordinate 8,839 of PWMZ01000059.1, read as the reverse complement.
AAACCATTGCATTTCCATTTGTTCAAATTCTCGAGTTCTAAAAATAAAGTTTTTGGGAGTAATTTCATTCCTAAAAGATTTTCCTATTTGAGCAATTCCAAAAGGAACTTTCTTTCTAGTTGATTGTAAAACATTTTGAAAATTCAAATAAATTCCTTGGCAAGTTTCTGCCCTTAAAAATGTTTGAGCAGTTTTATCTTCCACTGGCCCGACAAAAGTCTTCATCATCAAATTAAACTGCTGGGGTGAGGTTAGTTTACCCTTGCAATCAGGGCACTCACCTTTGATATGATCTTTTCTAAATCTATGATGGCATTTTTTGCATTCAACCAACTCATCGGCGAATCCAGAAGTTAAATGACCGGAAGCCTGCCAAACGGCTGGATTCATTAAAATAGCTGAATCCAAACCAGCCATATTATTTCTTTGGAACATCTTTTGCCACCAATAATTTTTAATGTTTCTTTTAAGCTCTACTCCTAAAGGACCGAAATCATAACAAGAACTAAAGCCACCATAAATTTCTGAGCTTGGAAAAACAAATCCATTTTTTTTAGAGAAAGAAATAATTTCCGATAACTCCATTTTATTGAACTTCCCCTTTCCCCCCAGAAAAAGGGTCGTGGGGTAAATTAGTATCTATTTTTGAATCATTAATTTCAATCTCCTTTTCGGTCCAAATATCTATTCCTTTAGCCGTAGCTTCTCCGATTATCGGCAAGACTTGGCCTATTTGGTTCATGGAAGGTTCTAAAGCTACCTGGAAAGAAACGCTGTCAAAATCCTCTCCTGCTTTTAAGTTTCCTGCTCGCCAAATAATTTCTCTGCTTTGAGAGTCAAAGGTAATTTGATCCTCTTTGTTGGATGGAAAAAACTCACCGGTAAGCCTGACATTAGAAGGTAAATTAGCTTTGATAGCCACATCTTTTAGGTCATTGTAGAAATTCTTTATTTGCCAATTAACGGTATAAGTAGTAACTTCTCCTGCTTGAGGAGGAATTGGTCCTCTGTTACCAAAAACTTCATCTTGATAAAAAGCCTTTTGAGCAAAATCAACTTTACTACTAACTTTAAGAGAAAACTCCTCCCTCATTCCAGATATGGTGACAATATTATCTAAAGCATTTCTTTTTAAAGTTTTTTCTTCATCTTTTACTTCTACCCAAAATTCAACCATTCCTTCTTGGCCTTTATCTAAAAAGTTTAACTTTGAAACTTCTCGCCAGTCCCACATTAAATCAAGATCGGATTGCCTGCCGTCCATTACTTTTATTGAGTCTTCATCGAAAAGATCTCCTTTTAGTCTATTAATAAGAGAAAGCCTGGAGAAAGATTCGTCTCCAATGTTTCTGAAGAAAATTTCATAATGTAATAGTTCTCCTGGTTTAGCTACATATTCGTCTTTCCCATTAATTCTTTGAAAGACATACAGGTCAGGATCGGAAATTTTTGTTCCTTTAGTAATTTCTTTTAAAATAACAAAAGTCCCTCTTTGCCATATTCCTAAAGAAGCGGTAAAAAATTTCTGATCAGAGGTTTCTCCTTCTATTTTTCCTTGAATTTGTATTCTCCCTCCTTCGGCTCTGTTTAATAAAGGGATATCCCATTCTGTCTCCTCTTTCCCTCGAGGAGTACTTTCTAAAAAAGTAAATTTTTCTGGATATTCTATTTTCACTTTCAAGTCAGACAAGGGAAAATCAAGTCGAGAAAAGTAGTCAACAGAAAAGCTAAAAGGTCTTTCGGTTGATAGGTTAGAAGGTAGCTCCATGTCAAAACTGATAGGAATTGATCCGATAACAGTAGAAAAAGAAGTGGAAGACTCGTAAAAAGCGGTTAAATTTCTCGGTTGGTACCTTATATTCACTTCAGCTTCTTTAGTTTCGTTTTCTTCTCCTACTAATCTTCCGGAAAAAGTAACCGTTCTTTCTTCCCCGGGATAAATGGAACCCAGTTCTATTTGATTTCTTAGAGAAAGATCATCATCGGGAATAGTTAGTTCGGGAAACTCAAAAGTTAAAACAGCCCCGTCTAACCTTACATTCCCATTATTGCGGTATCTCACCCGATAATTAACTCTTTCAAATAATGCTACTTCTCTCTCAGCCGTTATTTCCACCTTTAAATCAGCCTGGGAAAAAGGATTTCTCACCCAATAAACAAGACCTAAAACACCTGTCGCTAGAAAAAGGAAGATAATAATAATAAATAATTTTTTCATATGTTTTTATTCTATCATTTTTTTATTTTTTATCAAATAAATATTTAAAAGATTTTTTCCATTTCAGATCGATTTCATTGATAATTTCTAAACTATTTTTTTCCATTTTTTTAAAAATATCAATTAATTCAAAAGAAATACTTTTTCCCTCGAAACAATTAAAATGAGTAAGTCCTTTTTCTAAAGAAAAAGAAGGATTTTTACTGATTTTTTTCTGACACAAAGAGCAACGATCCAAATTAATTCGATAGCCTAAAAAGGAAAGCAAATTCCATAAAAAGTAGTAATAAAGAAAAAAGGATCTCTTGGCAGAAAAATCTTCTTTATTAAGGAATAAAAGAGAATTTGATAGTAAAAACCAAACTTTTTCATCTTTTTCCGGCTCCCTAATAAAGTGCTGTAAAAGAAAAGATAATTTATAAGCAATACTAATTTTAGATAAATTCTTTCTAACGACAGAAAAATCATTTAATAAGACGGCGTCTGTCAGTATTTTGTGGTTTTTCCCTTGAATAAAATCTATTTCTAAAAAATAAGGATATTGAACGAAAGAACGCAACTTTGCTTTCTTTTTTCTAATTGATTTTCCTAAAACTTCAATCCGGCCAAATTCTTTAGTATAAAAAGAGATTATTTTATCCTGCTCTCTAAAGTTAGTATTTTTTAAAACAATAGCTTGGGTTCTATGCCGAGCTGACATCTATTTTTAATAATTGTTCATCAACTTTAATTTCTTTACCATCATTTTCCTGGAAAATTAAGTCGGTAGCTATGGTTTCTTTTTTAATCAACTCTTTATTCTCTCTAATTAAATCATCTAGAGAAGATGAAGAACAATAAATTATTATTTCATTATCTGGTTTTAAGTTATTCTTTTTTCTTAAAAATTGGATTTGACGAATAATTTCTCTTAAATTACCTTCTTTTTTTAATTCAGGAGTAATATTAGAATCAAGATAGATTTCATCTAATGATTTGTCTACCGTTATTTTTTTCACATTAACTTCTTGCCTAATGATTTCTTGAAATTCTTTCAAGATATCTTCTTTAATCTTTAGTTCTAAAAGGGGCTGTCTTGTTTTAATACCCAACACCGCTCTTTTAGCCATAGTCTTGGTTACTATTTCTTTGGCCTTGTCCATTTTTTCTTCTGTCTTTTTATCTATTTTTGATTTATCGGCTTTTGGCCATTCATTTAAATGAATAGATTCTGGCATTCCTTCTTTTTTCAAAAAAGAATAAAGATCTTCAGCTAAGAAAGGAACGATTGGGGCCATTAATTTTAATAAAGTTAAAAGCACCTGGTAAAAAACATAACAAGAACCTTCATCTTTTTGAAGCCTTTTTCTTGATCTTCTTAAATACCAAAGAGAAAGATCATTAATAAAAAAGTCTTCTAAAAACAATGAAGCTGAATAAGCATCATATTGGTTTAAAGCTTTGGTGGTATCTAAAATTAAGCCATTCAACCTAGAAAGAATCCATTTATCGAGAATATTTTTTGATTCTTTCTTCTTAATTTCATTTTTACTAACATGGGTATTAAAGAAAACAAAAACATTTTTTAAGGTCATCAGCTTTCTTTGGTTTTCCTTTATCTTTTTATACCCAAAGTTTAAATTTAAAGCCGGGTTTTGCTTAGCATAAACCCACCTCATTGGATCAGCCCCTAATTCTTCTATAGCATCTGACAACCAAATAGCATTACCAGATGATTTATGCATTTCTTTTCCTTTTTCGTCTTTAACTAAGCTGTAGCCAAAAATTGTTTTTACCGGTCTTTTGTTTTCTAAAACAGTACTCATGACAATCAAAGAATAGAACCAGTTTTTAAATTGTCCGGGGAAGGACTCACAAACCAATTCTACCGGAAACCATTTAGACCATTCTTTTTTATCTTGATAATAGCCCATGGTAGAAAAAGGAACAATTCCGGCATCCAGCCAAGGATTACCAACATCAGGAATACGAGAAACTAATTGCTGGCAAGAAGAACATTTAATTTTTATTTCATCCACCCAAGGTTTATGAGGAGTTCGATCATCCCTCCATCCTTGAACCGCTCTTTCTTTCAGTTCTTCTTTTGAACCAATTACCTCAAAAGAACCGCAAGAACATTCAAAAATAGGTAAAGCTAACCCCCAATATCTTTTTTTAGAAATTAGCCAATCCTGCATATTTTTTAACCAATCTATTTCTCTATCTAGACCAAAACTGGGGATCCAATTAATCTTTTTGGCTTTCTTAGTCAGCTCTTTTCTTAGCTTATCCATAGAAATATACCATTCAGGAACTAACCGAAAAATTAATTCTTTTTTACACCTCCAACAAGCCGGATATCTATGTTTGTAATCATGAGTTTTGTATAATTTGTCTTTTAACTCTTTAAAAACTAATTCATTAACCTGGCCAACCTTTTTCCCTTTTAAAAAACCTTCTTTGTAATACCCTTCATTATCTATCGGGTTAATAACTTTCAAACCTAACTCTTTACTCAATTTGTAATCATCCTGGCCACAAGCAGGAGCAATATGGACAATGCCGGTTCCTTCTTCCGTGTTAACATCCTTCCATAAAACTACTTTGTAGTTTTCCCCCTCAAACATATTTTCATATTCTTTCCCCTTTAAATCTTTCCCCTGAATTTCTTCAACTACTTCTCCTTTTACTAAATCTTTTTTTTCTTTCAAAACAATAAATTTACTACCTTTATCAAGAATTTTAACATAAACTAGATTTGGGTGAACTGCCAAGGCGGTGTTGGCCACCAAAGTCCAAGGAGTGGTCGTCCAAACCAACAAATAGGTATTTTTTTCCTCAACCAACCTACATTTTACAAAAACCGATTGATGAACTACTTCTTTGTAATCTTCAGTTAAAATTTCATGTTGAGAGATCGCCGTCCCGCATCTTAAACACCAAGGGACAACATCTTTTCCTTTATATAACAACCCTTTTTCTTTGCATTTTTTTAAAAAACCCCAAATAGCATAGTTATTCCGCTCAGACATAGTGTAATAAGAGTTATCCCAGTCCATCCATTGACCCAATCTAATTGATTGTTCCGTCTGGATTTTGGCATATTTTATTACCCTTTCTTTGCAATCTTGAACAAATCTTTCAATTCCATAACTTTCAATGTCTCTTTTTGATTTAAAGCCTTTTTCTTTTTCCACTTCCACCTCTACCCAAAGGCCCTGACAATCAAAGCCATTTTGAAATCTTTGGTTATAACCTTGCATCGCCTTATATCTCTGAAAAAGATCCTTATAGGTTCTTCCCCAAGCATGGTGAACTCCCATAGGGTTGTTAGCGGTAATTGGCCCATCCAAAAAAGACCAATTTTCATTGTTTTTGTTCTTTTCTCTTAGTTTGGAAAAAATATTATTATCTTTCCAAAATTCTAGTATTTCTCTTTCTTTTGAAGCAAAATCCATATTTTAAAAATAGCATTTAAAAATTACTTTGGCAAATAAAGGCTAAATTTCTTTTATTATTTTTAAAATTTGTTTTTTAAACTCAGGAATATTTTTATCCACAACTTTCATAAATCACTTTTTATTCTTTCAAGATAATATTTCTTAATCGAGGATTAATACTGTTATAAGTCAAAACATCTACTTTTTTTCCAAGCTTTTCTTCTAAGTCTATTTTTAAACCCGCCAAATCGAGTAAGGTTTTGTCTTTTGTTAGATTAACCAATAAATCAATGTCACTGTTTTTTTTCATTTCTCCCCTAGCGCAAGAACCAAAAAGAGCTGCCTTGGTTACTCCCTGACGTTTTAGAATCGGTAATATTTGTTTTTTAATGGCTTGGGTAATCATAATTGGATTATAGCAAGAAAAAGAACAAAAAACAATTAAAGTTGCCTCTTTTAAAAGTTTAAGATACAATAAAAATATGAAGGTTTTCAGCCAAAACAAAAAAGCTTACTTTAATTATAATATCCTAGAAAAGCTAGAGGCTGGTTTGTCTTTGAATGGTCAAGAAGTAAAATCAATCAAAAAAGGACAAGTAAGCTTAAAGGGGGGCTATATCTCTTTCGAAAAAGAAGAGCCCTATTTAATTAACATTAATATTCCCCCTTATCAAAGAAATAATGCCCCTGAGAGATATAATTCTAAGAGAAAAAGAAAGCTTTTACTTCATAAAAAAGAAATAGATTATTTAATTGGAAAAAGCAAAGAAAAGGGAATAACTCTGACCCCCTTGAAATTATATCAAAAAAATGGTAGGATAAAGCTCGAATTAGGAGTTAGTAAAGGCAAGAAAAAAACAGATAAAAGAGAGAGTATTAAAAAAAAGGATTCTGATAGAGAAATAGATAGAATGATAAAGCAATGGGGATGACAGCTTCGACGATGATCTTTGTCAAAATAGGGCAGTCCGGTTTTCAGCTTCCGGTAAAAAAACTCGAAAAACATTAGTTGCCAACAATTTATTTGGTAAACAACCAGCATTAGCTTACGCTTAAATGCCATTCTTTTTTCGATTCTCAATAAGAAAAAGAATGAAAAATATTGAGATAGACGGCTTTTTCTGCTCAAAAAAGTTATCGAATTATTAGAGCAAAAACAATAATTATTTTGCTTGTTTAAAAATTATTGTTCAATTCAAATAAGCTAAACTGTAGAACTATTTTGAGAAAATTATCGGACGAGGGTTCAATCCCTCCATCTCCACCAAAAAATATTTTGAAGAAAAAAAGAACATATATTAATCAAAGAATAAGAGCAAAAGAAGTAAGGGTAGTAGATAACGAAGGAAACCAATTAGGTGTTATGCCTTTACCAGAAGCTCTTGACAAAGCCAAAGAGCAGAATTTGGATTTAGTTCAAATTACCGACAAAGCTACTCCCCCTGTTTGCAAGATTATTGATTACGGAAAATTTCTTTATTGGCAAAGCAAAAAGGAAAAAGAGAAGAAAACTAAATCAGGAGAGTTGAAAGGAATAAGATTAACTTTCAAAATGTCAGAACATGATATGGAGACTAAGATGCTAGCAGCTAAAAAGTTTTTAGAAAAAGGAAATAAAGTAAGAATAGAAATGAAGTTAAGGGGAAGAGAGAAAGCTTTAAAATCATTTGCTATTGAAAAATTAAAAAAATTTGTTGATCAACTAAATAAATTAGTACCAATTAAAACAGAAAAAGGAATTAAATCAGAGCCAAGGGGGCTAACGACAATTATAACCAAAGATAAGTAACATGAAACCGAAAACCAAAAAATCAATTATTAAAAGATTTAAATTCACTAAAAATGGAAAGATTTTAAGACGCGCTCCTGGACAGAACCATTATCGTAGCAGAAAAAGCGGCAATTTTAAAAGAAAAAAGAGAAAATGGGTTCCTGTTGATAAATCAGAAGTTAAAAAAATTAAAAAACTAAAATGACAAGAGTAAAAAGAGGAACAATTGCTAATAAAAGAAGAAAAAATGTTTTAAAAGAAACAAAAGGTTTCAGATGGCAGAGAGGGAAAAAATACAAAAGTGCTAAAGAAGCTTTAACTCGAGCCAGAGTCCACGCTTACAGAGACAGGAAAAAGAAAAAAAGAACCCAAAGGGCTCTCTGGCAACTAAAGATAAACGAAGCTTGTAAAAAGCAAGGAGTTTCTTATAATAAGTTTATCAATAATCTTAAAAAACAAAATATTGAAATAGACAGAAAAATTTTAGCTGATTTAGTAGAAAATCATTCCGATATTTTCGAAAAATTAATTTAAACTCTCTTAATTATTAAAGATCAGTTTTCTGGTCTTTTTTTGTGTTCAACAAAAAAATCATTAAGTTCTTTAAAATTCAAACTATTCAAAACATCTCCTTTTTCCAACCCCCCTCTCCTAGCTTCAAATATTCCGTATTTCATATTTTCTAATTGAATTAAATTATGAGCATCAGAATTAATAATCATTTTTATTCCTTCTTTTTTTGCTTTTTCAATATATTCTTTTTTAAGATCCAATCTTAGAGGATGAGCGTTAATTTCTAAAACAGTATTGGTCTCTTTTGCTTTCTTCAATATCCTTTCAATATTCATCGGACTTTCTTTTCTTTTTAAAATTAATCTGTTACTTAAGTGAGAAATAATATTCACGTAGGGGTTTTCCATAGCTTTAATTATTCTTTCAGTAATATCTTTTTTAAGCCCTGAATGGATGCCAGCAATAACATAATCTAACTCTTTTAAAACATCATTTTTAATGTCTAAAGAACCGTTTGATAAAATATTGGCCTCACAGCCATGTAAAATTAAGTAACCCTTTTCTTTTAATTTTTTAATATTTCGAGACTGTTCCATTAGTTCTTTTTCATCTAGTCCATTCTCAATTTTCAAAAATTTAGTGTGATCAGAAACGCCCAAATACTGATAACCTAATAACATAGCTTTTCGATACATTTTCTCAATAGATTCTTCTTTAACATGGCAATGCAAGTCCCCCTTAATATCTTTTAACTCAATTAAATCAGGAACCTTTTTAATCAAGTTTTTTTCTCTTAGCTCAGGAGGAATCCAAGATAAGTCTAGTTTTTCATAAATTTCTTTTTCATTTTTTCCAGCTATTTGTTTTTCTTTTTTAAAAAGACCATATTCATTAAGCTTTAAGCCTTTTTCTTTGGCT